>NZ_JBVVPN010000028.1:0-30813 GCF_055811035.1 Bradyrhizobium sp. MI1.10 | reverse complement strand
CCCCCCCTGCGGCGGCCGCCGGGGTTCCCAAACCGGCCCCCCCCCCGGGGCGGCCGGCGGGCCCACCCCCCCCCCCCCCCCACCCCCCCCGGGGGGGGCCCCCAACCCCCCCCCCCCCCCCCCCGACCAAATCATGAACGACTGTTACCCATCCATCCGGTCTGTTTTGTTACCCATCCATCCGCTGGACAGCGAAGCGCCGGATGAGGGGTTGCGTCAACGAGTCGAAATGCAAGTGGGTCGCGTGCGGAGAAAACCCCTCACCTGTCTCGCCGCTCTGCGGCGAGCCACCCTCTCCCGCGGGGGGAGAGGGAACAGCAGTCGCCTCGCACTAACAGAGGCGCTACTCCTCCTCATCCTTCTTCCGCAGCAGATCCGTCGCGAGATCCGACAGCTTCGGCGGCGGCAGTGCCGCGAACGGCAGCGGCCGTGTGACGTCGATCGCGGCGAGGCCCAGCCGCGCCGTCAGCAATCCATTCAGCATGCCTTCGCCCAGCCGCTGCGACAGCTTCGCCGCAATGCCGTGGCCGAGCATCTGCTGCACCAGGCTGTCGCTCGCCGCCATGCCGCCGGTGATGGCGAGATGGGCGACGACGTGGCGGAGCAGGCGGATCATGCCGAGTGCGCCGGGACGGCCGCCGTAGAGAAAAGCGAGCTGGCGGATCAATCTCAGCGAGGCCACGAACACGAACAACACGTCGATCAGCGCGCGGGGCGAAACCGCTGTCACGATCGAGACCTTTTGCGCGGCTGACGACACCAGCCGCCGCGCCTCAATGTCCAGCGGCGACATCAATTCGCGCTCGGCGAGCCGGATCATGTCGGCGCCGTCGATGATCTCGCCGGCATGGCTTTCCAGCGCGGCGCGGGCGCGCGCGAGCTGCGGGTTCTGGTGCGCGATCTTGAGCAGATCCTGCACGATGATACGGCTCTCCTTGCGGTCGTCGCTGGCAAGAACAGCGGCTGCACGCTGATGCAGCTTTTCGATCGTTGCCAACCGCGCCAGCCCGAACGCCTCGCGTCCGGTCACCACCGCGAGCGCAAGGGCGGTGACGGAGGCAAGCGCCAGTCCGACAAAGCCGAGGCTTTCGCTGCGCGCAAACAGATCCTCGATCAGACGGACGACGCCGAGCCCGACGCCGAGCAGAGTCAGCCCGGCGACGCCGGACCAGAACAGCGCGCCCCAGGGAAAGCCGCGTCGCGCCGGAAGCGACGATGCGATCGGCACCGGCAAGTTCGCCGGATCGGGCTCCGGCGTGATCTGGATGGTGGTGCGGCCGAGCCGGGTCGTCTCGTCGGCCTCGGTGACGACGACGCCGGGGTCGTCGAGCCGGAACGTCGCCGGCCGCCGTGGCTTCGATCGGTCGTTCATGACAACTTGTCTCCGATCAGGAACTGCAAGGCACGGTCGAGGCGGATGTGAGGCAGCGCCGGCTGGTCGGCCCCCTCGCGTTCGAGCTTTGGCGGACGGAAACGCAGAAAGCGAAAATCGCTCTTGCCGGCGGCCTCGGTCGAGAGCCCGCGGAATGCGTCGGTGCCGTTGAACAGGGGTTCGGGATCCAGCGGCAGATCGCCCGGAAAAGCCGCGACCTCGGTGTTGCCGTCGAAGAACTCGCCGCCGGCGCTTTCGCCCGCGGCCGGCGTTCCCAGGATCGACGGCAATTTGTCACGGCCATGCGCGACCTGCGCCTCGCGCGTGGCGCGGACGGCGGCGAGCGCGACGACGTCGATCTCCGCGCCGGTAGTTTCCGCGCGCGCAACCGCGCGGGTGACGGCGCGGCGCAACACGGCCTCGAGCCGGTCATGGCTGGAATGATGCAGGTGATCCGCCTTGGTCGCCGCGAACAGCACGCGGTCGATCCGCGGCCGAAACAGGCCGCTGAGGAACGTGCTGCGGCCGATGTTGAAGCAGTCGAGAATGCCCGCGAGTGCGGCTTCGAGATCGTGCAGCGCTTCGGGGCCGGCATTGAACGCGGCGAGCGCATCGGCCAGCACGATCTGGCGATCGAGCCGGGCAAAATGATCCCGGAAGAATGGCCGCACCACGACGTCCTTGTAGGCCTCATACCGCCGCACCATCATGGCCCACAGCGATCCCTCCGGCGCCTGGCCGCCCGCGGGTACGTCGAGCGGCGCAAAGGTCAGCGCCGGTGTGTCGGCGAGATTGCCCGGCATCAGGAAGCGGCCGGGCGGCAGCAGGCTCATCGCAAACCGCTCGTCGCGGCAGCCTTGCAGATAGCCCCTGAAGAGCTTCGCGGCCGTCAGCGTCGCCTGTTCATCCTCGCGCGCTTCGGGCTTGAGCATTGCGAGATGCGCGTGCCAGTCCGCGGCCAGATGCGCGCGGGGCGCCTCGCGTGACAGCGCAAGGCTTTCGGCTGACCATTGCTCAAAACTCTTCTGAAGCAGCGGCAGGTCGAGCAGCCACTCGCCGGGATAGTCGACGATGTCGAGCGTCAGCGTGCGGTCGGCGCCGTTCGGGCGCTGGTAGTCGATGACGAGCCTGAGTTCGCTGATGTCGACAGTCGAGCTCGGCCAGCGCCGCTCCTCGATCAGCGCGCGCAGATGGCTCTCATAGGCAAAGCGCGGCACCGCGTCGTCCGGCTGCGGCGCCAGATGCGCCCGGGCGATCCGCCCGGATGAATAGGCCTCGAATACCGGAAACCGGCCGCCACGGGTGAGGCCGTGGATCAGCGCAGTGATGAACACGGTCTTGCCGGCCCGCGACAGGCCTGTAACCCCCAATCGTACCGTCGGATTGAAGAAATGCTCGCCGTAGTCGATCAGCGCCCGAGCCGACAGGCGCGCCTCCTCGAGCATATCCTGGAAACTAAATGCCATATGAACGTTGGGAATCCCGGGCGGGGGCGGATACGCAAAAAGGACTAGTCACAAAAGTGGCAACTGCCTGAGGAAAATCAAGCTTCATACTTCCACCGTCTTTGTCGGCAAATCAGCCGTTTGAACGACGCGCCGATCCCGAAACACCCATACAAGAGGGTATTGTCTCACTTTGCGGATTGCCATGACCGTCTTCCAACTGAAACAGCTCGCATCCTCCTCCGTCCACGCAGCCGCCGACGCGATCGGCTGGCATTACGACCGCGCCGAGCTGATCGCCGACGGCGTGATCCACGCGATCGGCGTGCTCTGCGGCATCGTCGCCGCGACCGTGCTGGTGGTACTGACGGTGCTCTATGCCGACGCAACCGACGTCGTCGGGGTCTCGATCTACGTCGCCGGCCTGCTCTCGATGCTGGTGTTGTCGGCGACCTATAATCTGTGGCCGATCTCGCCGGCCAAATGGCTGTTGCGGCGATTCGACCATTCGGCGATCTACCTCCTGATCGCGGCGACCTACACGCCGTTCATCCTGGAGGTGAAGGACAGCGGCTTCGCGCTGGTGCTGCTCGCCGGCGTTTGGTGCGTGGCGCTCCTCGGCATCGTGCTGAAACTTCTCTACCCCGGCCGGTTCGACCGCGTCGCCGTCGGCATCTACCTCGCCATGGGCTGGAGCGGCATCATGCTCTACGATTCCGTGGTCAAGGCGCTGCCCGCGCTGGTGCTGGGCTTCATCCTTGCGGGCGGACTGCTCTACAGCTTTGGCGTGGTCTTCCATGCCTGGCGGCGGCTGCGCTTCCAGAATGCGATCTGGCACGGCTTTGTCTTGGCCGGTGCGGCGTGCCATTATACCGCGGTGCTCGACCTCGTGTTGAGCTGAGCAAGCTCCGCCAAGCGGAACAAGCCAAAACGCTATAAGACAAGAGGAGACGTCGCATGCAGGTGACCGGCAAGGTCGTGGTCGTCACGGGCGGCGCCAACGGCATCGGCAAGGCGCTGTGCGAGGCGTTTCACAAGGCTGGCGCGGCCAAGGTCGTCGTCGCCGATATGGACGCGGACAATGCGAGGGCGGTCGCGGCCACCGTTGATGGCGCGGCCTTCAGATGCGACGTCGCGCAGGAAAAAGAGATCGCCCACGTCATCGAGGAGACCGAGCGGCAGTTCGGCCCGATCGAATTGTTCTGCTCCAATGCCGGCATCGGCGGCGGCTTCGATCCGATATCGGTCAATGCCGGCGGCGCCTCAGATGAGCCGTGGCAGCGCAGCTGGGCTATTCACGTCATGGCGCATGTCTATGCGGCGCGGCACCTGATCCCGCGCATGAAGGCGCGAGGC
This sequence comes from Bradyrhizobium sp. MI1.10, assembly GCF_055811035.1. Taxonomy (NCBI): domain Bacteria; kingdom Pseudomonadati; phylum Pseudomonadota; class Alphaproteobacteria; order Hyphomicrobiales; family Nitrobacteraceae; genus Bradyrhizobium; species Bradyrhizobium sp. MI1.10. The sequence continues at coordinate 26,640 of NZ_JBVVPN010000028.1, read as the reverse complement.
GGCGGCTATTTCCTCAACACGATCTCGGCAGCGGGCCTGCTGTCGCAGGTCGGCAGCCCGGCTTATTCCACCACCAAGCACGCCGCGGTCGGCTTTGCCGAAAATCTCGCGATCTCGCACAAGGCGCACAACATCCGCGTCTCGATCCTCTGCCCGCAGGGCGTCGACACCAACATGCTGCGTTCGATCCCCAAGGGCCCACAATCCGGCGACGGCGACCTCACGCCCGAGCAGGTCGCCGAGGACGTGCTCGCGGGGCTCGAGCAGGAGACGTTCTTGATCCTGCCGCACCCGCAGGTGCTCGGCTACATGCGCAAGAAGACCGAGAATTACGACCGCTGGATCGGCGGCATGGCCAAGATCCAGGCGAAGATGCGGGAAGATTTCGGGAGGTAGGGAAGGCGGGCCCACAATTTCGGTGTCGTCCTGGCGAAGGCCAGGACCCATACCGCGAGGTCTATCGGTCTTGCCGCGGTAGAAGTACCGAGCGACAAGTCTTCGCCAAACTACTTCCTGGGGTAATGGGTCCTGGCTTTCGCCAGGACGACCACATGAAATGTAGTGCGCCGCTAATGCTTCTGCCCGTACAGCACCGGCACCGCCGAATCCACGATGACCTCCACCAGGCTGGTCCCTTCGAATGCCATTCCGCGCTTGAGCGCCTCGCCCAGTTCGGCTGCCTTGCTCACCCGCACCGCATGGCAACCCATGCCCTCCGCGAGCCGGACGAAATCGATCCCCGGCAGTTCGAGTCCCGGCACGTTCCTCACCTGCATCACCTGGCTGAACGAGCGCATCGCGCCGTAGCCGGAATTGTTGATGACGACGATGGTGAGAGGGAGCTTGCGCTGCGCGGCGGTCCACAGCGCCTGGATCGAATACATCGCCGAGCCGTCGCCGATCAGGCACACCGTGCGGCTCTTTGGTTTACCGAGCGCCATGCCAACCGCGGCCGGCAGCGAGTAGCCGAGGCCGCCGCTGGCCATGGTGTAAAAACTGTCCTGGCCGCGCATCGGCATGAACTTTTGCATCGCCGGCCGGTGCGAGGGGATTTCCTCGACCAGCGACGCGCCGTCCGGTATCGCCTGCGACAGCGAATGCAGCAGGAATTCGACCGGCAGCGGATCGGCGGCCTGCGGGGCCGGCGGCAGCGTTCGCCCCTTCGGTGCCGCGCGCTTGGTCTCCGGCAAGAGGTCGAGCAGCATTGCGAGCGCCGGCTTCATCGTCGCGATGATGCTGGTTCCGACCGGCGTCACCGCTGCGGCATCCGGGTCGTCCGTGATCTGGAAGATCGTCGCGCCGCCGTCGAAGATCGCGGCGTGGCCTTCGACATGGAAGGTGAACACCGGCGCGCCGATCACGACGACGAGATCGTGCTCGCGCAGGGCGTCCGACAATTGCGCCGGCGAGGCATGCAGGAAGCCCGCGAACTGGGGATGGCGTTCCGGGAACGAGCAGCGCGCCGAAAACGGGCTGACCCAGACGCTGGCCCTGGCCTTCTCGGCGACGCGCACCATCAAATCGACCGCGCCCGCGCGATCGACGCCGGGGCCGACGACGAGGGCAGGGTGCTTGGCCGAACCGAGCGCGGTGACCAGCGCCTTCATCGCGTCAGCCTCGGGCGCTATCTCGCGGCTGACCTTGCGGGCTTCGATGGGAGCTGCCGCATGCGCCCAGTCGTCGACCGGGATCGATACGAAGGTCGGCCCGCACGGCGGCTGCATCGCGGTGTAATAGGCGCGCGCGATCGCGGCCGGCACGTCCTCGGGCCGCGCCGGCTCCACGCTGTACTTCACATAAGGCCGCGGGAATTCGGACGCACGCTCCGCATAAAGGAACGCCTGCAACGGGAGGATCGAGCGCGCCTGCTGGCCCGCGGTGATCACCAGCGGGGTCTGGTTGCGATGCGCGGTATAGATGTTGCCGAGTGCGTTGCCGACGCCGGCGGCCGAATGCAGATTGACGAAGCCGGCATTGCGTGTGGCCTGCGCGTAACCATCGGCCATGCCGACCGCGGAGGCCTCCTGAAGCGCCAGCACATAGTCGATGTCGTCGGGCCAGTCGCTCAGGAACGGCAGCTCGGTCGAGCCGGGGTTGCCGAAGACGCGTCTGATGCCGAAGGAGCGCAGCAGGTCGAGTGTCGCCTGCTTGACGGTGACGGATTTGCTGCCGCTCTTGCCGTTTTTGGACATGGTTTCCGTTCCCTGATGTTTATCGGCTATCAGCCCCACCGTCATTGCGAGGAGCCCTTGCGACGAAGCAATCCAGACTGTTACCGCCGAGGGACTCTGGATTGCTTCGCTACGCTCGCAATGACGAGGAGGAAGCAGCAGTGTATCACCACACCGCGGTCCCCTTCATCGTCGGCTGCCCCTCCGCGTTTGCCGTCCACAGCTCCATGCCCGCCTCGGTCTCATTGGCGTTGATGGAGAACTCGCTGCCCTCGAACAGCGGCTGCACCCCGCGATAGATAAACTTCTTCGGCGGCTTGCCGCCGCGCAGCTTCGCGGCCATCTCGATGATGAACGTGGCCTGCAACGGCCCATGGAAGATCAGGCCCGGATAGCCCTCGACCTTGGTCACGTAGTCGCGGTCGTAATGGATGCGGTGGCCGTTGAAGGTCAGCGCGGAATACCGAAACAGCAGCACGGGATCCGACACATGCGTCTCGCGATGCTGCGCCTTGGGCGGCGGAGGCGGGGCCTTTGCCGTCGCGTACGTCGTCGTCATCTCGCGATAAACGATGTCCTGCCGCTCGCGGATGGCGATGCCGCGCGGCGAGGAGATGCTGTGCTCGACCGAGACGAAGCACAACGTGCCGGTCGAGCCTGATTTCACCTGCACGTCCGCAATGCGCGATGTCCGCGTCGATTCGTCGCCGACGCGCAGCGGCTGCAAAAATTCGATCTCGCCGCCGGCCCACATCCGGCGCGGCAGCGGCACCGGCGGCAGGAAGCCGCCGCGGGTGGGGTGGCCGTCGGGCCCGAGCATCGACATCGGAAACACCGGCTGCGCCAGGCACCAATGCACCGTGAACGGCGCCGCGTCGCCCGGCTTGGGCGCGCCGACCTCCTGGAACAGCGTCGCGCGCAGACCCTTGACGAGCTGCGCGGTGATGGTGTCGGTGGCCTCTTCGCTGCGGCCGATCCACTGCCTGAGATGGTCGATGTCGAGCTTCTCGGTCATGACGCCTCGCTCTTGTTATTTCCTGGATTGGGGATTTTCGCCGATCCCCGGCACCGCACCATAGCTGCGCGTCTCGCCGACAATGATCGGCGCCGGCGCGGGATAGCTGATGCGTCCCTGCGGCGTGTCGACCTCGATGCGGCGCAGATGCGGATGATTGGTGAGGTCGGCCATGGTGTTGACCTCGGCAAAGGCGATGTCAGCATCGGACAGCCGCTTCAGGAGCTCGTCGCGTGTCATCTTGCCGAAGGCATCCGCGACCGTCTTGTCGGTGAAGTCGCGGTTGCGCACGCGCTCGACCATGTTGGCCACGCGCGGATCGGCGGGCAGATCCGGCTGGTCCAGCACTTTCGCGCAAAGCGTCTTCCACTCGCGCTCGCTCTGGATCGAGATCAGAATATCCTTGCCGTCGCTGGACGTGAACACGCCATAGGGCGCGATCGAGGGATGGCGGAGCCCCATGCGCTTGGGCGGATTGCCGGCTTCGGAGTTGAGCAGCGGCACGGTGCACCAGTCCGCCATCACGTCGAACATGGAGATGCGGATGTCGGCGCCCTTGCCGGTGCGTCCGCGCCCGATCAGCGCCTCCAGGATTGCCGCATGCGCAGTGGCGCCGGTCGCGACGTCGACGATCGACATGCCGACCCGTGAGGCACCGTCGGGATTGCCTGTGATCGAGGCAAGGCCGCTCTCGGCCTGGATCAGCAGATCATAGGCCTTGCGGTGCGCGTAGGGACCGTCGTCGCCGTAGCCGGTGATCGTGCACGAGATCAGTTTGGGATAATCCTTCAGCAGCCGCTCGCGCGAAAAGCCGAGCTTGTCCATCGAGCCGGGCTTGAGGTTCTGGATCAGCACGTCGGCGCTGGCGATCAGTCTTTCCAGTTCGGCGCAGCCTTCCTTGGTGGCGAGATCGACCACGGCCGATTGCTTGCCGCGGTTGAGCCACACAAAGTAGCTGCTCTGCCCCTTGGCCGCCGCGTCATAGCCGCGGGCGAAATCGCCTTCCGGCCGCTCGATCTTGATGACTTCCGCGCCGGCATCCGCCAGCCGCGACGAGCAGAATGGCGCCGCCACCGCCTGCTCGACCGCAATCACCCTGATCCCGTCAAGTGCTCCCATGATGGCTGCCTCAGTACGAGCGGGGCATGCCGAGGACGTGCTCGGCGATGAAGGACAGCACGAGGTTGGTCGAGATCGGCGCCACCTGATAGAGCCGCGTCTCGCGGAATTTGCGCTCGACGTCGTACTCCTCGGCAAATCCGAAGCCGCCATGGGTCTGGACGCAGGCGTTGGCCGCTTCCCAGGACGCATCGGCCGCGAGCATTTTTGCCATGTTGGCCTCCGCGCCGCAGTCGAGCCCGGCTTCGTATTTGCGCGTCGCTTCCTTCACCATCAGTTCGGCCGCGCGCATCGCGGCGTAGGCCTTGGCGATCGGAAACTGGATGCCTTGGTTCTGGCCAATCGGCCGGCCGAAAACGCTGCGCTCCTTGGCGTAGTTGGTGGCCTTGGCGATGAACCATTTGGCATCGCCGACGCATTCGGCCGCGATCAAAATGCGCTCGGCATTCATGCCGGAGAGGATGTAGCGAAAGCCCTTGCCCTCCTCGCCGATCAGATTCTCCGCCGGCACCTTCATGTCGGTGAAGAACACTTCGGTGGTGGCGTGGTTCATCATGGTGCGGATCGGGCGGATCTCGAGGCCCTTGTTCTTGGCCTCGCGCATGTCGACGATGAACACCGAAAGGCCATCGGTGCGCTTCTTGACCTGGTCCTTCGGCGTGGTCCGCGCCAGCAGGAGCATCAGGTCCGAATGTTCGGCGCGGCTGGTCCAGATTTTCTGGCCGTTGACGATGTAGCCGGCATTGCCGTCCTTGCGCGCAAAAGTCTTCAGAGAGGTAGTGTCGGTGCCGCTGGTCGGCTCGGTGACGCCGAAGGCCTGCAGGCGCAATTCACCGCTCGCGACCTTCGGCAGATATTTTGCCTTCTGCTCGTCATTGCCGTGCCGCAGCACGGTGCCCATCGTGTACATCTGGGCGTGGCAGCCGCCGCCGTTGCAGCCCGCGCGCTGGATCTCTTCGAGGATCGCGGCGGCCGCTGAAAGCTTCAAGCCCGCGCCGCCATATTCCTCGGGGATCAGCACCGAGAGATAACCGGCCTCGGTCAGCGCGTCGACGAAGGCCTTGGGGTAGGCCATCTCGCGGTCGAGCTTGCGCCAGTATTCGCCGGGAAACTGCGCGCAGAGCTTTGCGACGGCTTCGCGGATGTCGGCGTGATCTTCGGTGTGGTGTTCTTCACTCATGGGGTTTTCCCGTATGTGCGGCAGTTAGGATAACGCCGGCCGATCCTCTGGCGTTGTGAAAACAATGCCAGCCCCCTATGCTCATTTGCTATAGCGTATGGAGTAGCCTTCCAGGATTGGCAAGCATGGATTTCCGTCAGCTCAGGACCTTCAGTTGCGTGGCGGAGCTCGGCAGCCTCTCCAAGGCGTCCGACACGTTGCGTGTGGCGCAGCCGGCGCTCTCCAGGCAGATCAAGCTCCTGGAACACGAGCTGCGCACCGAATTGTTCACCCGCAACGGCCGCGGCATGGTGCTCACGGATGCCGGCCGCCTGTTGCTGGCGCGCACCTCGGGCATCGTGCGGCAGATCGACCAGATCCGCGACGATATCCAGTCGTCCAAGGGGCCGCCGTCCGGCCAGGTCGTGCTCGGCCTGGTCCCGACCGTGAGCTGCGTGCTGTCGGCGCGCTTCGCGCGGCGCTGCGTCGAAAAATTCCCGGGCATTTCGCTGCGCATCGTCGAGAGCTACAGCGGCCATCTGGTCGAATGGCTGCATCGCGGCGAGATGGATCTCGCCATCCTCTACGGCCGCTCCGCCGATCTGCATCTCAACGTCGAGAGCTTGGGGCGCGACAACATCGTCGCGGTGGGTCCGCGCGGTTGTGGCCTCGCGCGCAAGAAGAGCGTCGATATCGGCTGGCTGCTGCGGCAACGGCTGGTGCTGCCCAGTCATTCCCACGGTCTCCGTGCGCTGATCGAGCACGCGGCGGCGCAACGCAAGATCAAGCTCAACGTCCAGCTCGAGGCGGATTCATTCCGCGTGCTCACGAGCCTCGTCGAGGAAGGCCTCGGCTTCGCGCTGCTGCCGCCCTCGTCGGTCCACGCCGAGGTCGCGGACGGGCGGCTGGAAACGGCCGTCGTCTCGAAGCCGATGACGCGCGAGCTCATATTTGCCTCTCCGATCGACCGTCCGGTCTCGACGGCCTCGGTTGCCGTCACCGCCCTCCTGCGCGAGGAGGTCGCCGCCTGCCGCAAGGACGGCGTGTGGGACATCAAGTTGAGTTAGATGTGCCGGTGCGGTTTAGGACAGAAGGCCGTATGCGACCCATCGCATGTTGTGCGAGCTGTCATGCCGGAATTTTATAGCTGGGTTCGTGCGTCGCCAGTTTGGCGCGCACGTGCCGCCAAAACTTCGTCATTGCGAGCGCAGCGAAGCAATCCAGCAATCTCTCCGCCGCGGCGGTCTGGATTGCTTCGTCGCAAGGGCTCCTCGCAATGACGGAGGATAGAGCTCAGGCCGGAATCCTCACCGGCAACGACTCATACCCCTTGATGAAGCTCGAATAGATCCGCTTGGGCTCGCCGACCACCTCGATGCGGTCGAAACGCTTCAGCATCTCTTCCCAGACGATCTTGAGCTGGAGCTCGGCGAGGCGCATGCCGACGCAGCGGTGGATGCCGAAGCCGAAGGAGAGGTGGGTGCGCGGCCGCGGGCGGTCGATGATGAATTCGTTCGGCCTCTCGAACATCTCCTCGTCGCGGTTGCCGGAGACGTACCACATCACGACGCGGTCGCCCTTCTTGATGTGTCTGCCGCCAACTTCAGTGTCCTGCAGTGCGGTGCGCCGCATATGTGCGAGCGGAGTCTGCCAGCGGATCACTTCGGGCACCATGGAATCGATCAGTTCCGGGTTGGCGCGCAGCCTGTCGTACTGCTCCGGGTTCTCGTTCAATGCCAGCACCGAGCCGGTCATGGTATTGCGCGTGGTGTCGTTGCCGCCGACGATGAGCAGGATGATGTTGCCCATGAGATTGTCGGGATCCATGAACCGCGTGGCGTCGTTGTGCGCCATCAGCGACAGCAAATCGTTGCGCGGCGCGGAGTTGACGCGCTCGTTCCAGAGCTTGGACATGTAGGCGTAGCATTCGTCCATCTCACGGCGGCGCTCTTCGGCCGAGGCAACAATGCCGCTCTTGGGTAGCGCGGTCGCGACATCTGACCAGCGCGTCAGCTTGCGCCGTTCTTCCCAGGGGAAGTCGAACAGGGTGGCCAGCATCTGCGTCGTCAGCTCGATCGAGACGCGCTCGACGAAATTGAAGGTCTCGTTGCGCGGCAGATTGTCGAGCACGGTCTGCGAGCGCTGGCGGATCAGTTTCGCCAGTTCGTCCAGATGAGTCGGCGTGAACATCGGCGACACCGTCTTGCGCTGCGACGAATGACGCGGCTGGTCCATGGCGATGAAGCTCGGCCAGTCATAACCTTCCGGCACGTCGCGGATGCCGATGCCGCCGAGCGTCGAGTCAGAGGAGAACAGGCCGTGGTTGGTGTCGACATGCATGATGTCGTCGTACTTCACCACCGACCAATACGGCTCGATCGGCGCGTTGGTGCAGTAATGCACCGGCTCTTCCTTGCGCAGCCGCTCGAACCACGGCCACAGGGTGTCATCCTGGAACAGCCTGGGCGCGCCCGGGTGGAACTGCGCCAGCGGCGTCGCATAGGCCTCCTCGCGGGCCCTGCGCATGCGTTCGGCCTTGTCCACTTGAACCGGCGCTTGGATGTTCATGGTCGTAGCTCCAGTGTTTCTCTTTCTTCGCCTCTCCCCGCTTGCGGGGAGAGGCCGGAATTCGCGCACCGCGCGGATTCCGGGTGAGAGGGACTCTCCGCGAGTCGGCGGCTACTTTTCTCGCGGATAGAGCCCCCTCACCCCGACCCTCTCTCCGTAGAACGGGGAGAGGGAGTAATCTCACGCCGCGATCTTCACCGGCAAGGTTTCGAGACCCTTCACGAAACTCGAATAGACCCGCTTGGGTTCGCCGACCACCTCGATATGGTCGAATCGCTTGAGGATCTCTTCCCAGATAATCTTGAGCTGGAGTTCGGCAAGCCGCAAGCCGACGCAGCGGTGGATGCCGAAGCCGAACGAGAGATGCGTGCGCGGCCGTGCGCGGTCAATGATGAATTCGTAGGGCTTTTCGATTGCGTCGGCGTCGCGGTTGCCCGAGACATACCACATCACGACCTTGTCACCTTTCTTGATCTGCTTGCCCCGGAACTCGAAGTCCGCAAGCGCGGTGCGCCGCATATGAGCCAGCGGCGTCTGCCAGCGGATCACTTCCGGCACGAAGCTGTCGAGCAGCGCGGGGTTTTCGCGCAGCTTGCGATATTGCTCGGGATGCTGGCTCAGCGCGTCGAGCGAGCCGGACATGGTGTTGCGGGTGGTGTCGTTGCCGCCGACGATCAGAAGGATGAGATTGCCGAGGAAGTTTTTCGCGTCCATGTCGCGCGTCGCGGCGCCATGCGCCATCATCGACAACAGGTCGCTCTTCGGCGGCTGCTCGATGCGCTCCTTCCACAGCCGCGCGAAATAGCCAGCGCATTCGGTGAGCTCGGCCTGACGCTCGTCTTCGGTGGTGACAAGGCCGTCGGGTCCGGGAATGGTGGTCGCGATGTCCGACCAGCGCGTCAGCTTGCGGCGGTCCTCCCAGGGGAAGTCGAACAGCACCGCGAGCATCTGCGTGGTGAGCTCGATCGAGACGCGGTCGACCCAGTCGAACACCTCGCCGCGCGGCAGATTGTCCAGGCACTCGGCCGAGCGCTTGCGGATGCTGAGCGCGAGATTGTCCAGATGCGTCGGCGTGAACATCGGCGCCACGGTCTTGCGCTGCGCCGCGTGGCGCGGCGGGTCCATCGAGATGAAGCTCTCGCGACGCAGTTCCGGATCGATGTCGCGGATGGTGATGCCGCCGAGCGAGGAGGCCGAGGAGAATACCGAATGATTGGTCTCGATCTCCATGATGTCGTTGTAGCGCGTCACCGACCAATACGGCCCGAACATCGAGTCCTTGCAATAGTGCACGGGATCTTCGCGGCGCAGGCGATCGAAATAGGGCCAGAACGTATCGGTCCTGAACAGCTCGGGGTCGCCCGGATCGAACTGCTCCAGCGGCAGTGACGTTGCGCGTGCGCGCAACGCGTCGAGCTTCGCCGCGCTTTCGATGGTCCCATGCATGACCGCTCTCCCTGACATAACCGCGCGTTCTCGTTGAATTCTGCGCTGCGGTATTTGATTTGCAATTACAGCCGGTTGTCTGCGCCGGAGCAAGGGCGAGTTTTGCCACATGGGTGTGAAGTAGCGCGGGGGGGGGGGAGGGCACTGCGGGGGTGGGGCGGGCCCGGCCGCGGGGGCGCGGGGGGGGGGGCGGGCCGCCGGGCGGCCGCCCCCGCAGGCCGCGCGCCGCCGGGCCCGCGCGGGCGCCGGGCCGCCGCAGGACCACATCGCCGCGCGGCGGGTCGCGCCCCGCGCGCGCCGGAGCGCGCTCGCAGAAGGCCAGATCGACGAGGCCACGGCCATGCTCGGCGCGCCCTGGTTCATCACCGGCGAGGTCATCCACGGCGAGAAGCGCGGCCGCGACCTCGGTTATCCCACCGCCAACATCCGCCTCGATGCCAATTGCGGCCTCAAGCACGGCATCTATGCGGTGCGGGTCGGCCGCGGCGCGGAGCGGCTGGACGGGGTGGCAAGCTTCGGCCGCCGCCCGACGTTTGATAATGGTGCGCCACTGCTGGAAATCTTCCTGTTCGACTTCAAGGGCGATCTTTACGGACAGACGCTCGACTGCGCCTTTATCGGCTTCATCCGCGAGGAGCTGAAATTTGACAGCCTGGAAGCCCTGATCCGCCAGATGGACGACGATTCCGCCCGCGCCAGGGCCATGCTCGCCGCCGCCCCGGACGCGTTTCCGAGGCTTGGCATCATCGATTGAGGCCGGAAACCGGCCCGCCGAACCTTTTGCGCTTCCCTTAGCCCCCTGCTATGGAGAGCCCATGTTTGCGCGGCGCATCATAGGGATTAGCGGCCCGGCTTCCGCCTGAGCCTTCGGCTCGGCGCAAGACCGGGATGTTGTCGTTTCACCCGCGATTCCGCATCGCCATCCGTTCCCGCGCCCTTCCGAGCCAGTCAGCCTCATGTCCGACAAGCCACAAAAGTCCCAAAAATCCGAAGCCAAAGACTATTCGAAAACCCTGTTCCTGCCGCAGACCGAATTCCCGATGCGCGCCGGCCTGCCGCAGCGCGAGCCGGAGCTGCTGAAATACTGGAACGACATCGGCCTCTACGACAGACTGCGCCAGCAAGCCCAGGGCCGCGCCAAATTCGTGCTGCATGACGGCCCGCCCTACGCCAACGGCAACATCCATATCGGGCACGCGCTGAACAAGATCCTCAAGGACGTCGTGACCAAGAGCCAGCAGATGCTCGGCTTCGACTCCAACTATGTGCCTGGCTGGGACTGCCACGGCCTGCCGATCGAATGGAAGATCGAGGAAGAGAACTACCGTTCCAAGGGCAAGCAGAAGCCCGATTTCCGCGACTCCGCCGCGATGGTGGCGTTCCGCAAGGAATGCCGCGCCTATGCGACGCATTGGATCAACGTGCAGCGCGAGGAATTCAAGCGGCTCGGCATCATCGGCGACTGGGATCATCCCTATCAGACGATGAGCTATCCCGCCGAAGCGCAGATCGCCCGCGAGCTGATGAAGTTCGCCGCCAACGGTACGCTGTATCGCGGCTCCAAGCCGGTGATGTGGAGCGTGGTCGAGAAGACCGCGCTCGCCGAGGCCGAGGTCGAGTACGAGGACTACACCTCCGACATGGTGTGGGTGAAGTTTCCCGTCACGTCCCCGGCACATGGTGTGCTCGCCAATGCTTCGGTCGTGATCTGGACCACCACGCCCTGGACACTGCCCGGCAACCGCGCGATCTCGTTCTCACCGAAGATCGCCTACGGCCTCTACAAGGTGACGGATGCTGCCGCGGACAATTGGGCGAAGACCGGCGATCTCCTGATCCTGGCCGACGCGCTTGCGGCAGAGGTGTTCAAGCAGGCGCGCGTCACGGCCTATGAGAAGCTGCGCGACATTCCCGGCGATACGCTGGACGCCGTGGAGTGCGCCCATCCCTTGCGCGGCCTCGATGGCGGTTACGCGTTTATCGTGCCGCTGCTCGCCGGCGAGCATGTCACCGACGATACCGGCACAGGCTTCGTGCACACCGCGCCGAGCCACGGCCGCGAGGACTTCGACGTCTGGATGGCCAATACCCGCGAGCTCGATGAGCGCGGCATCTCGACCGCGATCCCCTACACTGTCGACGAGAACGGCGCCTATACCGCGCAGGCCCCCGGCTTCACCGGCAAGCGCGTGCTCAACGACAAGGGCGAGAAGGGCGATGCCAATGAGGCCGTGATCAAGGCGTTGATCGAGGCCGGCAAGCTGCTCGCGCGCGGCCGCCTCAAGCACCAATATCCGCATTCCTGGCGCTCGAAGAAGCCGGTCATTTTCCGCAACACGCCGCAATGGTTCATCGCGATGGACAAGGACATCAGCGAAGATGGCCATGCCAAGAAGGGCGATACACTGCGGGCCCGCGCGCTGCATGCGATCTCGGTCACGCAATGGGTGCCGCCGTCGGGTGAGAACCGCATCAACGGCATGATCGCCAACCGCCCCGACTGGGTGATCTCGCGCCAGCGCGCCTGGGGCGTTCCGATCGCCGTGTTCGTGCGCGAGAAGAGCGACGGCTCGGCCGAGATCCTGCAGGACGAGATCGTCAACCAGCGCATCGCCGAGGCCTTCATGGAGGAAGGCGCCGACGCCTGGTACATGGAAGGCGCCCGCGAGCGCTTCCTTGGATCGCGCGCGAGCGAAGACTGGAAGAAGATCGACGACATCTGCGACGTCTGGTTCGATTCCGGCTCGACGCATGCATTCGTGCTCGAGGATCGCCAGAACTTCCCGCAGCTCGGCAACATCGTCCGCAAGGTCGATGGCGGCGACGACACCGTGATGTATCTGGAAGGCAGCGACCAGCATCGGGGCTGGTTTCATTCCTCGCTGCTGGAGAGCGCCGGCACGCGCGGCCGCGCGCCCTATGACATCGTGCTCACCCACGGCTTCACGCTCGACGAGAACGGCCGCAAGATGTCGAAGTCGATCGGCAACACCGTCGAGCCACAGAAGGTGATCAAGGATTCGGGCGCGGATATCCTGCGCCTGTGGGTCTGCGCCACTGACTATGCCGACGACCAGCGCATCGGCCCGGAGATCCTGAAGAACACCATCGAGACCTATCGCAAGCTGCGCAACACCGTGCGCTGGATGCTGGGAACGCTGGATCACTACAAGCCCGCCGACGCAGTCGCACCCGCCGACATGCCTGAGCTCGAACGGCTGATGCTGCACGAGCTCGCGGTCCGTGCTGCCGTCGTCCGCAAGGCCTATCAGGAGTTCGACTACAAGACGGTGGTCGCAACCTTGTCCGCATTCCTGAACAGTGAGCTCTCCGCGTTCTATTTCGACATCCGCAAGGACACGCTGTATTGCGATCCGCCCTCCTCGCCGACGCGCAAGGCGGCGCTGACCACGATCGATCTGTTGTGCAGCTCGATCCTGAAATGGCTGGCGCCGATCCTCAGCTTCACCGCGGAGGAAGCCTGGCGCATGTACAGGCCCGGCGCCGAGCCCTCGGTGCACCTGACGCAGTTTCCCGACGACCTCGAAAGCCTGCGCGACGACAAGCTCGCCGCGAAGTGGGAAGCGATCCGCAACGTCCGCCGCGTCGTCACCGGTGCGCTGGAGCTCGAACGCGCCGCCAAGAACATCGGCTCGTCGCTGGAGGCCTCGCCGGTGATCTATGTCGCCGACCGCGACATGCTTGCGACGCTGTTCGACACCGACCTCGCCGAGATCTGCATCACCTCGAACTACGAGGTGCGCGAGGACGAGGCGCCGCCTTCCGCATTCCGTCTCGATGCCGTTCCCGGCATCGCTGTCGTGGTGGAGAAGGCGGTCGGCACCAAATGCGCCCGTTCCTGGAAGATTTCGCCGACGGTGGGTGAAGACCCCGAATACCCCGACGTCACCCCGCGCGACGCCAAGGCGCTGCGCGAATGGAAGGCGCTGGGGGTGAGTGTCTAACTTCGTGTCGTCCCGGCGGAGGCCGGGACCCATAACCACGACCGCCGATTGCAGCGAAGGCTGATGACCACGAGTCCCTCAAACAACTTCCGCCTCGGAGTATGGGTCCCGGCCTTCGCCGGGACGACGGCGGTGTTTGTAGTGGAGATAGAGATCTCGCCTGCATGACCCCGCTCCGCGCCGGCATCCTCGCGGCCCTGCTCACGCTGGTGGCCGACCAGGCTTCAAAGCTCTGGCTGCTGAATGTGTTCGACCTTGCCCGTCGCGGCGCGGTCGAGGTGACGCCGTTCTTCGACCTGGTGCTGGCCTGGAACATCGGCATCAGCTTCGGCTGGCTCCAGAACGACGGCCAGGCTGCGCAACTGGCGCTGATGGCCGTGAAGGTCCTCGCCGTGGTTGCGCTGGCGATCTGGATGGCCCGCTCGCACACCCTGCTGGCAACCATCGCGCTCGGCCTGATCATCGGCGGCGCCATCGGCAATGGGATCGATCGCCTCGCCTATGGCGCGGTGGTCGATTTCGCCCTGTTCCACGTCGAGATCGGCGGAAATACCTATAACTGGTACGTGTTCAACCTCGCGGACGTGGCCATCGTTGCTGGCGTGGCGGCGCTATTGTATGATTCCTTCCTGGGGGTACCCGCCGCAAAAGCGCCCTGATCCCGGCCGATACGGACCGGCAGGCGGACCCTTGTTTTTGCGAGGGATTATGCCGCGCGAGAGCGGCAAACTGCCACAATTTGGAACAGGTACAGTGATGCGCAGCTCGAAGACCAGCAGTTCGATGGTTGGAGATCCCGGGCAAGGGTTCTGGCGGGCATTGAAATTGTCCGCTGTCGCACTCGGCATCGGTCTCGTCATGTCGGCTGGCGCCGCCCGCGCCGGTGACGACGGCGAGGACGATGACGATATGACCTTCGAAGAGAAGCTCATCGACAATCTGATGTCGGGCATCGGCGCCAAGAGCATGGAGAAGAAGGGTATTGAGTACCGCGAGCGGTCGCCGCTGGTGGTACCGCCCAAGCTCGACCTGCCGCCGCCCGCCGGTACCGAAGCCAAGAATGCGCCGAACTGGCCGAAGGACCCGGACGAAAAGCGCCGCAAGGAGGCCATCGCCCAGCGGAAAAAGGCCGTCAAGGCCACAGAGAACTGGCAGGCAGGCCGGACGTTGTCGCCCGCCGAGATGGAGGTCGGCAGGACAGCCGCACCCGAGCGCACGAGCAACGACCCCATCCAGCCGGGCACCAACGGCAACCCGTCGCTCAGCCCCGCCCAACTCGGTTTCACCGGCGGTCTGTGGGGCATGATGTCGAACAACAAGGGCGAGGCGAAGCAATTCACGACCGAGCCGCCGCGCCAGTCGCTGGTCGAGCCACCGCCGGGCTACCAGACGCCGTCGCCGAGCTACGCCTATGGCGCCGGAGAGGACAAGACGAGGCGGACCTATTTCGACATCATGTCCGGGAAGGACAAGGAACAATAACGCTCCTGTCACTTTGCGATATCCCGACAGACGCGGTCCCGCGCCGACGGCTCGTGCGCGCCGGACGCGGTCTTTAATTGCTTATCAGTAACTTGCGCCCGAGTTGAGTTCTCTGCTTCGTGACGCGAAGCGTTTGCCGCACGGTGTACCATGCCGTGCCTCCGAGCCGGACATCCGGGCTCGGCCTTTCATAAGGATCATGATGTCCTCTTACCGATCGGCTGCCCGCCTCCTTGCCGCGCTGCTTTCGACGAGTGTCCTCACGGCCGGCGCATCTCTTGCGCAGACCACGGTGACATCGGCTCCGCCCGCCAGCTTCACGCTTGGAAACGGCATGCAGGTCGTGGTGATTCCCGACCACCGCACGCCCGTCGTCACGGAAATGATCTGGTACAAGGTCGGCTCGGCGGACGAGACGCCGGGCAAGTCCGGGCTCGCGCACTTCCTCGAGCACCTGATGTTCAAGGGCACATCGAAGCATCCGGTCGGCGAATTCTCCCAGACCGTGCTCCGCGTCGGGGGCAACGAGAACGCCTCGACCTCGGTCGACTACACGAACTACTACCAGCGCGTGCCGAAAGAGCAGCTGCCGACCATGATGGAGTTCGAGGCCGACCGCATGACCGGCCTGATCCTCAAGGACGAGAACGTGCTGCCCGAGCGCGACGTGGTGCTCGAAGAATACAACATGCGCGTCGCCAACAATCCGGACGCGCGGCTGAACGAGCAGATCATGGCCGCGCTCTATCTCAACCATCCCTACGGCCGGCCGGTGATCGGCTGGCACCAGGAGATCGAGAAGCTCGATCGCGAGGATGCGCTCGCCTTCTACCGCCGCTTCTATGCGCCGAACAACGCGATCCTGGTGATCGCCGGCGACGTCGAGGCCGCCGACATCCGCCCGCTGGTGGAGCGCAATTTCGGGTCCATCCCGGCCCAACCCGCGATCCCGGCCCGCCGTGTCCGCCCGCAGGAGCCGGCGCCCGCGGCGCCGCGCACCGTGACCCTGGCGGATCCGCGCGTCGAGCAACCCGGCTTGCGGCGCTATTACCTGGTGCCCTCGGCGACCACGGCTGCGGCCGGCGAAAGCGCGGCCCTCGACGTGCTGGCGCAGCTAATGGGCAGCGGCAACAATTCCTATCTCTACCGTGCGCTCGTGGTCGACAAGCCGCTCGCGGTCTCCGCCAGCGCCAGTTATTCGAGCATCTCGCTCGACCCGACCCAGTTCGCGATCTCGGCTTCGCCCAAATCCGGCGTCAGCTTCGCCGAGATCGAGCAGGTGGTCGACGGCGTCATTGCCGACATCGCGCAGAATCCGATCCGTGCCGAGGATCTCGAGCGGGTCAAGACCCAGCTCATCGCCGAGGCGATCTACGCCCAGGACAACCAGGCGGTGCTGGCACGCTGGTATGGCGGCGCACTGACCACGGGCCTGTCGATCGAGGACATCCGGAGCTGGCCAGATCGCATCCGCGCGGTCACCGCCGAGCAGGTCCGCACCGTCGCGCAGAAATGGCTCGAGAAGAAGCGCTCAGTGACAGGCTATCTGATCAAGGACACCGCGACCACCAAACGCGAGGAGAAGCGTTCGTGACCTATCCCTTCCTTCGACGCATTGCGTTCTCCTTTGCCACCGGCGCGGCACTCGCGCTCGCTACCGTCTCGCCGTCGCAGGCGGCTGCAAAGATCCAGCACTTGACGTCGCCGGGCGGCATCGAGGCCTGGTTCGTGCAGGATGCGACCGTACCGCTGATCGCCATGGAATATTCCTTTGCCGGCGGCTCGGCCCAGGATCCCAAGGACAAGTCGGGCGTCGCCAATCTGGTCGGCGATCTCCTCGACGAAGGCTCCGGCGATCTCGATTCCAAGACCTTCCATGAGCGGCTCGATCGCCGCGCCATCGAGCTCTCCTTCTCCGCCACCCGCGACACGTTCCGCGGCAGCCTGCGCATGCTGCGCGACAACAAGGACGAGGCCTTCGACCTGCTGCGGAGCGCGCTGACCTCGCCGCATTTCGAAACCGCCGATGTCGAACGCATTCGCTCGCAGGTAATCTCGGGCCTGCGCCGCGAGACCACCAACCCGACCTCGCTGGCGAGCCGCAAATTCCTGGAAGTCGCCTTCGGCGAACATCCCTACGGCCGGCAGTCCAACGGCAACCTCGACAGCGTTCCGACCATCACGATCGCCGACATGAAGGACTATGTCGGCCGCGTGCTCGCCAAGGACACGCTGAAGATCGCGGTGGTTGGCGACGTTGATCCCGATACGCTCGGCAAGCTGCTCGACCACACGTTTGGCAGCCTGCCCGCCAAGGCCAATCTCGTGCCGGT
This sequence comes from Bradyrhizobium sp. MI1.10, assembly GCF_055811035.1. NCBI lineage: Bacteria > Pseudomonadati > Pseudomonadota > Alphaproteobacteria > Hyphomicrobiales > Nitrobacteraceae > Bradyrhizobium > Bradyrhizobium sp. MI1.10. The sequence goes on along the minus strand of NZ_JBVVPN010000028.1, from coordinate 9,382 downwards.
CCCCGACGTCGAGGCCGCCAAGCCGCCGCAACGCGCCTTCGTGACGCTCGACGTTCCCCAGACCGTGATCACCTTCGGCGGCCCCGGGGTGAAGCGCAGCGATCCGAACTTCATGGCGGCCTATGTCGTCAACCACATCCTCGGCGGCGGCGGGTTGTCCTCGCGGCTTTATCGCGAGGTGCGCGAGAAGCGCGGGCTGGCCTATTCGGTGTTCGAATCGCTGCTCTGGATGGAGCATTCGGCGGTCTTCATCGGCAATACCGGCACCCGCGCCGACCGCGCAGGCGACACCATCGACGCCATCGACAAGGAAGTGCGTCGGATCGCCGAGGAAGGCCCGACGCAGAAGGAGCTCGATGAGGCCAAGTCCTACCTCAAGGGCTCGCAGATGCTGGCGCTCGATACCTCCTCGAAGCTCGCGCAGGCGCTGCTGCAATATCAGCAGGACAAGCTGCCGATCGACTACATCGAGAAGCGCAACGCCGTCGTCGATGCGGTCACCATGGATGACGCCAAGGCGGCCGCAAAGCGCCTCTGGGGCCAGGGCCTCCTGACCGTCGTCGTCGGCCGCGCTCCGCAGGCGGCGGCGCAACCGGCAGCCGCACCGGTGACGAAGTCGAACTGACGTCTTCCATACGCTTCCTGAAATGGCCGGGCTCGCCCGGCCATTTGCATTCCGGGCGCCATTGCCGAACCTAGGCGTCCGGGATATGTCCGGGCATCACGAATGGTGCCACCATGCTGCGGATATCCCGCGATCTCGTCATCGACGAGGACGACATCGAGATCGGCTTTGTCCGCGCCTCCGGCCCCGGCGGGCAGAACGTCAACAAGGTCGCGACCTCGGCGCAATTGCGCTTCGACACCCGCAAACTGACGCTGCCGGAGGATGCCGCGTTGCGCCTGGCCCGGCTCGCAGGGCAGCGCATGACCAAGGACGGCGTCATCGTGATCCAGGCCCAACGCTTCCGCACCCAGGAGCGCAACCGCCAGGACGCCATCGACCGCCTTACGGAGATGCTCGGCGAAGCCATGATCCGGCCGAAGCCACGGCGCGCGACAAAGCCGACCTTTGGGTCCAAGCAGCGCCGGCTCGAGGGCAAGAAGCGCCGCAGCGACATCAAGTCGAAGCGCGGCGGGCATTTCGAGGATTGACCGATTGACGAAAAAACCTCCGGCCGCAATGCGACCGGAGGTTTGCCGTTTCGCTGGCTGCGTCAGTAGCGCTTGCCGGTCGCAGCACCGCCCGACACGGAATCGTCAGCCGTGCCCTTATGCGTCGCGCTGCCGGTGGTGCCGACCGTGCCCTTCGTACCCTTGGTCGACTTCATGCCGACCTTCTCACCCGCGGCTCCCTGCTGTGCGCCGAGATCCTCTTCATCGCCGCTCGAGGCACCGCCCTGCATGGTCTTGCCCTGCGCGCTGCCACGCAACTTGGTGTCCGACGATGCGCCTTGTGCGAGAACCGGTCCCACCAGCAGTGCGGAAAGAGCGCATGCGATTACAGAGGTCTTCACTACCTTCATCCATTTCTCCTGGATTTTATTCGCGATGAGCGGTTGGTGTTTTCGCCGTTCGCCTGGACTGGACCATCCCATCGCGCAGAGAGCCGAACGGCGCAGTCGCCATGCAATCCGGATCGTGTGGTCATCGTTGAGGGATTTCGCGGCGGTTTCGCGGAATTGTGCTCCTCATATGCGGCGGTGCGGAACAAGTATGCGGACCGCGAACGCGACGCTCGGGCTCGCGGGGTCGTCAACGACGGCCCCCGCGACCGGCGCGATCGTCCAATGTCTTCAGTGCGATAGGCCCCCCTTTTCCCCAGGGCGCCACGCGCCTGTTGCTCACCACATGCTTTTGACGCAACACGGCCTAGAATAGCGTCCCGAATCTGAAATCGAACTCATGCCCGTCCGCCAATTGCCAGAACAGATCGTCAACCGCATCGCCGCCGGCGAGGTGGTCGAGCGTCCCGCGAGCGTGGTCAAGGAACTGGTCGAGAACGCCATCGATGCCGGCGCCAGCCGCATCGACGTCTTTACCGATGGCGGCGGGCGCCGGCGTATCGGCATCACCGACGACGGCGGCGGCATGACCGCCAGGGACCTCTCACTGGCGGTCGAGCGTCACGCCACCTCCAAGCTCGACGACGAGGACCTGCTGCAGATCCGCACGCTCGGATTCCGCGGCGAGGCGCTGCCCTCGATCGGCTCTGTGGCGCGGCTCTCCATCACCACGCGGCATGCCAGCGAGCCGCATGCCTGGGCGCTCAATGTCGAGGGCGGCGAGAAGTCCGAGATCATGCCGGCCGCGCTCGCGCACGGCACGCGGGTCGAGGTCAATGACCTCTTCTACGCCACGCCGGCGCGGCTGAAGTTCTTGAAGACCGACCGGACCGAGGCGGAAGCGATCCGTGAGGTGGTGCGGCGCCTCGCGATGGCGCGGCCCGAAATCGCTTTCACGCTCGCGGGCGAAGAGCGCGCCCCGGTGACCTGGGCTGCCGCACTGCCCGGCGTCGCCGGTCGCCTCACGCGTCTCGGCGACATCCTGGGGGCAGAGTTCCGCAGCCATGCCATCGAGGTCCATGCCGAGCGCGAGGGCGTGGTGGTCGCCGGCTATGCCGCAGCGCCCGCGCTGACCAAAGCCAACGCGCTTGGGCAATATCTCTTCGTCAACGGCCGCCCGGTGCGCGACAAGCTGATCTTAGGGGCGGTACGCGGGGCCTATGCCGATTATCTGCCGCGCGATCGTCATCCGGTGCTGGCGCTGTTCGTCACGCTCGATCCGCGCGAGGTCGACGCCAACGTGCATCCGGCCAAGACCGAGGTGCGCTTCCGCAACGCCGGCCTCGTCCGCGCGCTGATCGTGCACGGATTGAAGGAAGGGCTTGCACGGGAGGGCCGGCGTACGGCCGCCAACAGCGGCGAGAGCGCGCTGTCGTCGTTCCGCCCCGCATTCACGCCGCGCCCGGCAAGCTGGGACTGGCGGGCGTCGCCATCCGCCCCGGTCGCGCCGATGCCGTCATTCGATGGCTCCGCCGTGCCCGCCTTCGCCGAGCGCGCACAGTCCGCGTTCGACGTCGGTGCGCCCAGTGCGGACGTGCGGATCGAAACGCAGCCCGCCGGCGACCTGGTCGACCGTCCGCTCGGCGCGGCGCGCACGCAGATCCACGAAACCTATATCGTCTCGCAGACCCGCGATGGCCTCATCATCGTCGACCAGCACGCTGCGCATGAACGCATCGTCTACGAGCGGCTGAAGGCTTCGCTGGCAGCCAACGGCGTGCAGCGGCAGATCCTGCTGATCCCCGAGATCGTCGAGATGGACGAGGCCACGGTGGAGCGCCTGCTGGAGCGCAGCGAGGAGCTGGGGTCGTTTGGTCTTGCGATCGAATCCTTCGGCCCCGGCGCGGTCGCGGTGCGCGAGACGCCGTCGCTGCTGGGTAAGACCAATGCGGGCGGGCTGTTGCGCGATCTTTCCGAGCATATGGCCGAGTGGGACGAGGCGCTGCCTCTGGAGCGCCGCCTGATGCACGTCGCTGCCACCATGGCCTGCCACGGCTCGGTGCGCGCCGGCCGCAGGCTGCGGCCGGAGGAGATGAACGCCCTGCTCCGCGAGATGGAGAACACCCCGAACTCCGGCCAGTGCAATCACGGCCGCCCGACCTATGTCGAGCTGAAGTTGAGCGACGTGGAGAAGCTGTTCGGACGGAGGTAATTCGAAATTACGGTCGCTTCAAAAGCACGAATTCCGTGTCGTCATAAGGGCGCCGCTCCAATTCCTCGAAGCCTTCCGGCGTGACGAACTGCGCAGCCTTCGCCTCTTCCACGACGAGCAGCGCGCCCGGCGTCAGCCAGCCGCCGTCGCGCAGGCTCGCAAGCGCCTTCTCCGCAAACCCCTTGCCATAGGGCGGATCGAGGAACACCAGCGAGAACGGCTCGACCGGATGCGCAGGCCCGAGATCGGTCGCATCACGACGATAGACTTTTGTCACGCCACCCAAGCCCAGCGTCTCGACATTATTCCGCAGCAGGGCGCGCGCCTCCGCGCCGTTGTCGACGAACAGCACGAATTTCGCGCCGCGTGACGACGCCTCGATGCCCAGCGCGCCGGTGCCGGCGAAGAGATCGAGCACGCGCGCATCCGCAATCGGATCGTCATAGGCGTGCACGAGGATGTTGAACACGGACTCGCGCAGGCGGTCCGCCGTGGGGCGGATGTCGCGCGAGGACGGTGAGGCCAGATTGCGCCCCTTCAATCGACCGCCGACGACGCGCAACGTCAGTCCTCCTTCGGCGCCAGATCGCGCTTGCCGTGATAGCCGCGCTTGGGACGGCGCGGCGGGCCGTAGCCGCTGGCCTCAGCCTCGTTGCGCTCGCGCGCTTCCTCGCTGCCGGTGCGTTGCACCAGGACGCGGCGGCCCTTGCGGTCGTTGATTACGCCGCGCTTGCTCGCGGGCTTCTTCTCGCGCGGCGCGTCGTCTCCCTCATGCGAGGCAGATTTCTGCGGCACGTCGAACTGCGCACCCGATTTCTCGATGATCTTTTCGCCGAGCTGGTCGCGCAGCACGCGGGACTTGATCTCCTCGACCTGGCCCTCGGGGACCTCGCCGAGCTGGAACGGGCCGTAGGAGACCCGGATCAGCCGGTTCACCTCGAGTCCAAGATGGGCGCAGACATTGCGCACTTCGCGGTTCTTGCCCTCGCGGATCGCGAAAACCAGCCAGACATTGGCGCCCTGGTCACGCTCCAGCGTGGCGTCGATCGGACCGTATTTGACGCCCTCGATCTCGATGCCGTTCTTCAGCTCGTCGAGCTGCGCCTGCGTGACGTCGCCATGGGCGCGGACACGGTAGCGGCGCAGCCAGCCGGTGTCCGGCAGCTCGAGCGTGCGCGCGAGCCCGCCATCATTGGTGAGCAGCAGCAGGCCCTCGGTGTTGAAGTCGAGCCGGCCGACGCTGATCAGCCGCGGCAGGCCTTCGGGCAGATTGTCGAATACGGTCGGACGCCCCTCGGGATCGTCATGGGTCGTCATCAGGCCGCGCGGCTTATGATAGAGGAACAGCCGCGTGCGCTCGCGCTCCGGCAACGGCTTGCCATCCACGGTGACGACATCGTTCGAGGTGATGTCGAGCGCCGGCGAGTTGATGACACGACCGTTGACGCTGACGCGGCCCTGCGTGACCATCTCCTCGGCATCGCGGCGCGAGGCAAGGCCCGCACGCGACAGCACCTTGGCGATACGCTCGCCAGCTTTCTTCGGCTTGACCTCTTCCTCGCGGCGCGGCCGCCGCTCGGAATCACGATCGCGCTCGCGATAGGCGCCGCGACCGCCGAAGGCCGGACGCTTCTCGAAGATCCTGCTCTCGTCCTCGTTTTCGCGGCGTGGACGATCGCCGGTGCGAGCTTCGCTGCGGGGATGCTCGTGCCAGTCGGAGCGGCCCTCGGAGCGCTCGCGCGGACGATCGAATTTCGGGCGATCGCCGCCGCGATCGAACCTGGGACGATCATCGCGGGGGCGATCGAATTTAGGCCGCTCGCGGAATGGACGGTCACCTGATGGACGATCGTCGCGCGAACGCGAAAAGCGCGGACGGTCGTCGCCGCCGCCTTGCCGATCGTCGCGCTTCTGCCAAGGCTTGTCCTGACCGCGGTCGCTGCCGCCAAAATCCTTGCGCGGACCCTTGCTGAAGTCCTTGCGCGGCGGCCGGTCGCCGCGTGGGGCCGCATCGCGCTTCTGCCAGGGTTTCGAATCGCTGCGCTCGCTGCGATTGCGGTCCGGTGCGCCGCGCGAAAACTTTCGCTCGCCATCGAACTTGCGTTCCGGACGGTCGCCACGCGGCGCGTAAGGTCGCTTGTCGCCAAACTTCGTGTCACCGGTTCGGCCGGCCGGACGGGAATCGTCGCGATCCCTGCGCGGCGGACGGTCATCACGGCCATAGGACGGGCGATCACCGCGCGGCTTGAACGGCCGCTTCTCGCCATCGCGCGAGGGGCGATCAGAAAATGGGCGGTCGCCACGGGGCTTGAAGGGGCGCTTCTCGCCGTCGCGCGACGGACGATCCGAAAACGGACGGTCTTCACGCGGCTTGAAGGGCCGATCGCCACGCGGCTTGAAGCTGCGCTCACCACGATCTTCGCCGCGCGGCCGGTCTTCCCGATTGAACTTCGGACGGTCGCTGAAGTCGCGGCGCGGGGCATCGCCCTCCTCGCGGCGGCGGACCGGTCGGCTGTCACGGTCGCCGCGGGGCGGGCGGCTGTCGCCCTTGCCCTCGAAGCCGCGCTTGGCGAACTTCTTCTCGGGGCCCCGCGCCTTGCCGGAACGGCCGCCCTTGGCCGGGCCGCGATCACGACGGCCGCGGGAATCGTTGTCTTTGTCGCTGTCGCGAGGCATGAATAATCTCACTCAGGGGGTGGCCAGAAAGCATTGTGCGCGCTCGTTTCGAGCCGCATGCTCAGGCAAATTCGGTAAGCACTTCTGCTGAAGGCGCAGCTACTAGCAGGTTTCTCGCGATGATACGAGGCTTGAAAGCCCCCTCTTTCATGGATTTGGCGCTCAAAACGGCCGAAAACGCCGGAAAGGCGGGCGAAGTTCCGATCGGATGCGTCGTGGTCCGCAATTACGAGGTCATCGCCACCGCGGCGAACCGGACGCTGACCGACTACGACCCCACGGCGCATGCCGAGATCGTTGCGCTGCGCGAGGCGGCCAAAAAGATCGGCAGCGAGCGCCTGGTCGACTGCGACCTCTACGTGACGCTGGAGCCCTGCACCATGTGTGCGGGCGCGATCTCGTTTGCAAGGGTGAGGCGCCTGTATTACGGCGCCGCCGACCCCAAGGGCGGCGCGGTTGAATCAGGCGTGCGGTTCTTCACCTCGCCGACCTGCCATCACGTCCCGGATGTCTATTCCGGGGTCGGCGAAAGCGAGGCGGCGCGGCTGCTCAAGGACTTCTTTCGCGAGCGGCGCTAAGGCGCGGCAAAGAACTCGCGCAGCGCCTTCGCGGTCACATCCGGGTTCTCCTCGGTGAGGAAGTGTCCGGAATCCACCGGCATGCCATCCACGTTGGTCGCCCATTGCTTCCAGATGTCGAGCGGGGTGGCGGCGGCTTGCGCCACGCCGGCGTTGCCCCACAGCGCCAGCATCGGAATCGTGATCTTCTTGCCGGCCTCGAAATCGGCCTTGTCGAGATCGTAGTCGAAATAGGCACCGGCGCGATAATCCTCGCACATCGCATGCACGCGGGCGGGGTCGCGGAATGGGGCGATGTAGTGTTCGAGCGCGCGCTCGTCGATGGCGTCGAGCGTCTTCGACCTGGTCTGGCTTGCCATCTTGAAGCGGAGGAAGAACTCGCCGTTGCTCGCGACCAGCGTCTCCGGCAACGGGGCCGGCTGCGCCAGAAAAGTCCAGTGATAGATCTTCAGCGCGTAGGCGCGGTTCATCCGCTCCCAGTAATTATAGGTCGGCAGGATATCGAGCACCGCGAGCTTCGACAGCCGGCCGGGATGATCGAGCGCCAGCCGATACGAGACGCGGCCGCCGCGATCGTGGCCGGCGAGCGCGAAGTGCACGTGGCCGAGGCGCTCCATCGCCTCGACCATGGCCTTGGCCATCGCGCGCTTGCTGTAGGGGATGTGCAGCGCGTCGCTCTCGGGCATGTCGGACCAGCCATAGCCGGGCAGATCGGCGATGATCAGCGTGAACTGGTCGGCAAGCTGCGGCGCGACGCGGTGCCACATCACGTTGGTCTCGGAGAAGCCGTGCAGCAGCAACAGCGGCGGTCCCTTGCCGCCGACGCGGGCGAAGATGCGGCCGAAGGAGCTGTTGATCCATTCGGAGGCGAAGCCGGGATAGAGGTCGGCGAGATCGGACATCTTTTGCATCCTTATCTGTCAGCGTGGGATCTGCTCGGTGTTGAGAATGCCCCAAAACAAAAAAGTCGAAAAACAACCCCATGCACAGTAGCTAAGTCCAACAGGGCCTACACAATTTCGGAGTGCCGACGGCGCGGCCGCTCATTGCGCGCGCGTGCGAAAAAAGCCTGTCAGCTCTTGGCCTTCTCGGCGTCCACCGCCTGCCAGCCGATGTCGCGGCGGCAAAAACCTTCCGGCCAATTGATGCGGTCGACGGCCTGATAGGCGCGGCCTTGCGCCTCCGTCACGGTCTTGCCGAGCGCGCAGACATTGAGCACGCGGCCGCCATTGGCGAGGATGGCGCCGTCCTTCTCGACCGTGCCGGCGTGGAAGATCTCGGCGGTCTCGACCTTGGCGGCGTCGTCGAGCCCCTCGATCGGCGTGCCTTTCTGATAGTCGCCGGGATAGCCCTTCGCCGCCATCACCACCGTGAGCGCGGCCTCCGGATGCCAGCGCAGGTCGAAGTTCTTCAGCTGCCCGTCGCAGGCGGCGAGGAAAGCCGGCACGATGTCCGACATCATCCTGAGCATCAGCACCTGGCACTCGGGATCGCCGAAGCGCACGTTGAACTCGAACAGTTTCGGCCCCTGCGTCGTCAGCATAATCCCGGCGTAGAGGATGCCGCGGAACGGCGTGCCGCGCTGCTTCATGCCTGATACCGTCGGCAGGATGATCTTGGCCATGATCGCGTCGTGGATCGCCGGCGTCACCAGCGGCGTCGGCGAATAGGCGCCCATGCCGCCGGTGTTCGGACCGACGTCATGGTCGAACACGCGCTTGTGGTCCTGCGCGGACGCCAGCGGAATGGCGGTCTCGCCGTCGCACAGCGCGAAGAAGCTGATCTCGCGGCCCGGCAGAAACTCCTCGATCACGACCTCGGCGCCGGCCTCGCCGAAGCCGCCCTCGAACATCATGGCGATGGCGTCCTCGGCCTCGCGCACCGACTTGGCGACGACGACGCCCTTGCCGGCGGCAAGGCCGTCGGCCTTGACCACGATCGGCGCGCCCTGGCTCTGGACGTAGGCGCGCGCATCGGCGGCGTTGGTGAATCGCCTGTAGGCGCCGGTCGGAATGCCGAATTCAGTGCACAGCGCCTTGGTGAAGCCCTTCGAGCTTTCGAGCTGGGCGGGGATCCTGTTCGGCCCGAACGCCTTGATGCCGGCGGCGGTGAGGTCATCGACGATCCCGGCCGCCAGCGGCGTCTCCGGGCCGACCACCACGAGCTCGACGGCATTCGCCTTGCAGAAGGCGATCACGGCGCCATGGTCGGCGACATCGAGCGCCACGCATTCCGCCTCGCGCGCGATCCCGGCATTGCCCGGCGCGCACCAGAATTTGGTCACCAGGGGAGAGGCTGCGATCTTCCACGCCAGAGCATGTTCGCGGCCGCCGGAACCGAGCAGGAGAATGTGCATCGAAGGCTCAGAAATGAGGGGTTTGGCTGGGGGCGGAGGTCGCACGAATCGGGGT
>NZ_JBVVPN010000027.1:48139-107815 GCF_055811035.1 Bradyrhizobium sp. MI1.10 | reverse complement strand
GGTCGTCCGAAGAGACCCAGCGCGCGAGCTGGAACTCGCTGACCTCGAACTCGACCGGCAGGGAATATTCCGCATCCAGCCGCGCCTTGAGCACGTCGAGCTGGAGCGCGCCGACGACGCCGACCAACGCGGGCGCACCGTCGCGGGGACGGAACACCTGCACCACGCCCTCTTCCGACATCTGCTGAAGCGCTTCCTTCAGCTTCTTCGCTTTCATCGCATCGGTGAGACGTACGCGGCGGACGATTTCCGGCGCAAAGCTCGGCACGCCGACGAAGTTGAAATCCTCACCGTCGGTCAGCGTATCGCCGATGCGCAGCGTGCCGTGATTGGGAATGCCGACGACATCGCCGGCATAAGCCTCGTCCGCAACCGAACGGTCCTGCGCGAAGAAGAATTGCGGGCTCGACAGCGGCATGCTCTTGCCGGTGCGCACGAGCTTCGCCTTCATGCCGCGGCTGAGCTTGCCGGAGCAGAGGCGGGCGAAGGCGATACGGTCGCGATGGTTGGGATCCATGTTGGCCTGGATCTTGAACACGAAGGCGCTCATGCGCGGGTCGGTGGCTTCGACCTTGCGCTGGTCGCTCTCCTGCGCGCGCGGCTCGGGCGCGAACTTGCCGAGGCCTTGCAGCAGGTCGCCGACGCCGAAATTGCGTAGCGCGCTGCCGAAATAGACCGGCGTCAGATGGCCCTCGCGAAACGCTTCGAGCTCGAACGGCTTTGAAGCCGCGGTGACGAGCTCGAGTTCGTCCTTGACCGCTGACACGTCGAGATTGGCGTTGAGCTTGGCGAGCTCGGCGATCTCGATCTGCTGCGCCGCGCCGGTCTTGGCACCGCCGCCTTCGAGCAGGCGCACGCCGCCATTGACGACGTCATAGGTGCCGAGGAACTCGCGGCCGCGGCCGACAGGCCAGGTCATTGGCGTGGTATCGAGCGCCAGCGTCTTCTCGATCTCGTCCAGGAGCTCGAAGACGTCGCGGCTCTCGCGGTCCATCTTGTTGATGAAGGTGATGATCGGGATGTCCCGGAGACGACACACCTCGAACAGCTTTCGGGTGCGCGCCTCGATGCCCTTGGCGGCGTCGATCACCATGACGGCGGAATCGACCGCCGTGAGCGTGCGATAGGTGTCTTCCGAAAAGTCCTCGTGGCCCGGCGTGTCCAGCAGATTGAAAACGAGGCCCTCGAACTCGAAGGTCATGACCGAGGTCACGACCGAGATGCCGCGCTCGCGCTCGATCTTCATCCAGTCCGAACGCGTGTTGCGGCGCTCGCCCTTGGCCTTGACCTGGCCGGCCAGATTGATGGCGCCACCGAACAGCAGCAGCTTTTCGGTCAGCGTGGTCTTGCCGGCGTCCGGATGCGAGATGATCGCAAAGGTACGCCGCCGCGACACTTCAGCGGCAAGCGAGGAACGGGCCGTCGATTCGGCTGTGGTGGCGATGTCGGACATTGCGGCAGCGTTTGGCAGGGAAAATGAGCCTGATCAAGCCTCATCTGGTGATTGCGGAGCCTTCCGGCCAGCCCCATATCGGGCTTGTTTGGGAGGGACGGCCTTCCCTTCCTATCGGCACGCCAGTCGCGGGGACGACCCTGCCTTGAATGGAGGGTCGTCATGGCCTGGAGCATCCTGTTCGTCGCCGGTCTGCTGGAGGTCTCCTGGGCGATCGGCCTCAAATACACCGAGGGGTTCAGCAAGCTCGTTCCGTCGGTCCTCACGCTCGGCGCCATGGCCGGCAGCATCCTCCTGCTCGGGCTCGCCCTCAAATCGCTGCCGATTGGAACCGCTTATGCAGTCTGGACCGGCATCGGCGCGGTCGGTACCGCGACGCTCGGCATCATCCTGTTCGGCGAGCCGGCCACCGCGTTCCGCCTCGCCAGCATCGGGCTGATCGTCGCCGGGATCGTCGGGCTGAAGCTGGTTACTTGACGAAGAGCTTGACCGCCCACCAGGAGAGCGCGGCTACGATGGCCGAGGCCGGCATGGTGATCACCCAGGCATAGACGATCGAGCTGGCGACGTTCCAGCGCACCGCCGAGAGGCGGCGGGCGGCGCCGACGCCGACAATGGCCCCGGTGATGGTGTGGGTGGTCGAGACGGGAACGCCGAGGAAGGTCGCCATGAACAGGGTCGCGGCACCGCCGGTCTCGGCGCAAAAGCCCTGCATCGGGGTCAACTTGGTGATGCGCAGGCCCATAGTGCGAACGATGCGCCAGCCGCCCATCAGCGTCCCCATCGCCATCGCGGCCTGGCACGAGAGCACCACCCAGAAGGGGACGAAGAATTCGCCGCCGAGCTGGCCCTGCGAATAGAGCAGCACGGCGATGATGCCCATGGTCTTCTGCGCGTCGTTGCCCCCATGGCCGAGCGAATAGAGCGAGGCGGAGGCGAATTGCAGGATGCGGAAGGCGCGATCGACGGCAAAGGGCGTGGAGCGTACCGAGGCCCAGGAGACGATCGCGACCAGCACCATCGCGAGCAGGAAGCCGACCAGCGGAGACAGCACGATGGCGATCACCGTCTTGGACAATCCGCTCCAGACCGCCGCCGAAAGGCCGGCTTTGGCCACACCGGCACCAAACAAGCCGCCGATCAATGCATGAGACGAGGACGACGGGATGCCGAGCGCCCATGTCACCAGGTTCCAGACGATGGCGCCGACGAGCGCGGCGAAGATCACCTGAGCATCCACGATCGCGGGATCGATGATGCCGGTGCCGATGGTCTGGGCGACGTGGAGCCCGAACACCATGAAGGCAACGAAATTGAAGAACGCGGCCCAGAACACCGCGTATTGCGGCCGCAGCACGCGGGTCGAGACGATGGTCGCAATCGAATTGGCGGCGTCGTGCAGGCCGTTCAGGAAGTCGAACAGCAGCGCGACGGCGATCAATCCGACCAGGACGGGAAGACCCAACGCAACATCCACGGCGTGGCCCCCGCCCTAAACTTGCTCGATGACGATGCTGTTGATCTCGTTCGCGACGTCGTCGAAGCGATCGGCGACTTTCTCGAGATGGTCGTAGATTTCCGCGCCGACGATGAAATCCATCGCGTTGCCGTCGCGATGCTTGAGGAAAAGTTCCTTCAGCCCGATATCATGGAGATCGTCGACGCGGCCTTCCAGCTTGCCCAGCTCTTCGGTGATCGCAGTCAGCATGGCCACGTTCTGACCGATCTTCTGCATCAACGGCAGCGCACGGCCGACCAGATTGGCGCATTCGATCAGTAGCCCGCCGATCTCCCGCATCGGCGGCTCGAAGCTGCGGACCTCGAACAGCATCACGGCCTTGGCGGTCTGCTGCATCTGGTCGATGGCGTCGTCCATCGAGGTGATCAGGTTCTTGATGTCGCCGCGGTCGAACGGGGTGATGAAGGTGCGACGCACCGCCGTCAGCACCTCACGGGTGATATTGTCCGCATCGTTCTCGAACTGGTTGACGCGCTGGCAATAGACCGGCGTCTCCTCGCCCCCGTTGAGCATGCTCTGGAGCGCGATCGAGCCCTGGATCACGGTCTGGGCGTGGCGGTCGAACAGGTCGAAGAACCGTTCTTCCTTGGGCAGGAAAGAGCGAAACAATCGCATCATGGGAGAGAAACTACCGGTTGGATAATGGCCTGGCCAAAGGGGGCCGTCATGAAACTGTCATAGACCATTTTCGATCCACGCGCGTGCCACCTCACGCCCGTGGAGCCGGATCATCCACCGCTTTCGCGAGTCAACACATCTTCCATTAGATCAATGACTTACAGCGACCGGCGGAAGTAATGCGCGATTTCGCCGATGACACCACGGCGGAAGGTGAGCACGCAGATCACGAAGATCGAGCCCTGGATCACGGTCACCCACTGCCCGAACCCCGCCAGATATTGCTGCATGGCGATGATCACGAAGGCACCGACCACGGGACCGAACACGGTTCCTAGACCACCGACCAGCGTCATCAGCACGACTTCGCCCGACATTGACCAGTGCACGTCGGTGAGCGAGGCGTTCTGCGCCACGAAGACTTTCAGCGCACCGGCAAAGCCGGCCAGCGTGCCCGACAGGACGAAAGCCAGGAACTTGTACTGATCGGTGCGGTAACCCAGCGAGATCGCGCGCGGCTCGTTCTCGCGGATCGCCTTGAGGACTTCGCCGAAGGGCGAGTTGATGATGCGGAAGATCAGCAGGAAGCCGGCGAGGAAGCCGACCAGAACCACGTAATAGAGCACGGTCGGCTTGGTCAGATCGAACACGCCGAACATGCGTCCTTGCGGGATGCCCTGGATGCCGTCTTCGCCATGGGTGAACGGCGCCTGGAGGTAGATGAAGTACAGAAGCTGCGACAGCGCCAGCGTGATCATCGAGAAATAGATGCCCTGGCGCCGGATCGAGATATAGCCCGTGATGAGCGAGAGCACGAAGGCACCGGCGACGCCGACGAGGATGCCGAGCTCCGGCGGCAGCGCCCAGACCTTCAGAGCATGCGCGCTGCAATAGCCGGCCGTGCCTAAGAACATCGCATGACCGAAGGACAGCAAACCGCCATAGCCGATCAGCAGGTTGAAGGCGCAGGCGAGCAGCGCGAAGCACAGTGCCTGCATCACGAAGAACGGGTAGACTCCCGTGAATGGCACCGAAGCCAGCAGCAGCGCCATCACCACGAACACGATCATCTCGTCGCGGATCGCGCGCGGGGTTACCGGCAGCGTGTCGTCCGTCAAGGCTGTCATATCAGGCCGCCCTTCCCGTCAATCCCGTTGGCTTCACCAAGAGCACCAGCACCATCAGCACGAACACGACGGTGTTGGAGGCCTCGGGGTAGAAATATTTGGTCATGCCCTCGATCACACCGAGCGCAAAGCCGGTGATGATGGAGCCCATGATCGATCCCATGCCGCCGATCACGACCACCGCGAACACCACGATGATCAGGTCGGCGCCCATCAGCGGCCGCACCTGGTTGATCGGCGCCGAGAGCACGCCAGCAAGCGCGGCCAGGCCGACACCCAAACCATAGGTCAGCGTGATCATGCGCGGCACGTTGACGCCGAAAGCGCGCACCAGCGTCGGGTTTTCAGTCGCGGCACGCAAATAGGCGCCGAGCCGCGTCTTCTCGATCAGGAACCAGGTCGCAACACACACGATCAGCGAGAAGATGACGACCCAGCCGCGATAGATGGGCAGGAACATGAAGCCGAGATTCATGCCGCCCTTGAGCTGGTCCGGAATGGCGTAAGGCATGCCGGAGGAGCCGAAATAGTTCTGGAACACGCCCTGCACGATCAGCGCAATGCCGAAGGTCAGGAGCAGGCCGTAGAGATGATCGAGCCCCGTCAGCCATTGCAGCATGGTCCGTTCCAGGATCATGCCGAAGATGCCGACGATGATCGGGGCAAGCAGTAACGCCCACCAGTAGTTGATGCCGCCGATGTTCAGCAGGAAGTAGGCGACGAACGCGCCCATCATGTAGAGCGCGCCATGGGCGAAATTGATGATGTTGAGCATGCCGAAGATCACGGCAAGCCCGAGACTGAGCAGCGCGTAGAACGAGCCGTTGATCAGTCCCACCAGTAGCTGAGCGTAAAGAGCCTGCATCGATCCCGCACCCGGTCCCTTCGGCGTTCCCTGAAAGTCGCCCGCAGGCCTGATGGCCTGCGGGCGGTTATCTTACTTCTTCAAGAGCGCGCACTTGCTCTCGGACAGCGGCGTGAAGGCCTGGTCGCCCGGCACCGTGCCGACCAGCTTGTAGAAGTCCCACGGTCCCTTGGACTCGGAGGGCTTCTTCACCTCGAACAGATAGGCATTGTGGATGGTGCGACCGTTGGGCTGGATCTCGCCCTTGCCGAACAGATCGTCTTCCGTCGGCATCGACTTCATCTTCTCGACGACCTTGGCGCCGTCGTGCGGGTTGCCGCCGAGCGCTTCCAGTGCCTTGAAATAGTGACGCACGCCCGCATAGACGCCGGCCTGCACCATGGTCGGCGGTGCGTTGTTCTTCATCTTCTCGGCGAAGCGCTTGGAGAACGCCCGGGTCTGGTCGTTCATGTCCCAGTAGAAGGTCTCGGTGAAGTTGAGGCCTTGAGCGGTCTCGAGCCCGATCGCCTTGACGTCAGTCAGGAACAGCAGCAGCGCCGCGAGCTTCTGGCCGCCCTTGACGATGCCGAACTCGGCCGCCTGCTTGATCGTGTTGGTGGTGTCGCCGCCCGCATTGGCAAGGCCGATGATCTTGGCCTTGGAGGCCTGCGCCTGGAGCAGGAAGGACGAGAAGTCCGGCGTGTTCAGCGGGTGCTTGACGCCGCCGACCACCTTGCCGCCATTGGCCGTAACGACAGCGGTGGTGTCGCGCTCCAGCGCCGCGCCAAAGGCGTAGTCCGCGGTCAGAAAGAACCAGGTGTCGCCGCCAGCCTTCACCAGCGCCTGGCCGGTGGTGTGGGCCAGCATGTAGGTGTCGTAGGTCCAGTGCACCGTGTTGGGCGAGCACTGCGCGTTGGTCAAATCCGAGGTCGCCGCGCCCGAGTTGATGTAGACGCCGTTCTTTTCCTTGACGACGTTGTTGACCGCAAGCGCCACGCCGGAATTCGGCACGTCGACGATGACGTCGACCTTGTCGACGTCAAACCATTGCCGCGCGATCGCGGTGCCGATGTCGGGCTTGTTCTGGTGATCACCCGAGATGATGTCGATCTTCCAGCCCTTCGCAGCCAGGCCGGAATCTTCAATGGCCATCTGCGCGGCGAGCGTCGAGCCCGGTCCGCCGAGGTCGGCATAGAGCCCGGACTGATCGGACAGCGCGCCGATCTTGACGGTCTTGTCCTGCGCGAAGGCTGCACCGGTGGCGGTCACGGCCAGCGCCGTGCCGAGCAGAAACGACGCAATCGACTTTGTCATCATGCTACTTCCCTATGAATCTTCTTGTTGGCAGTTCTAGACGCCGAGATAGGTGTGGAGCTTGTCCATGTTGGCGGCAAGCTCCGCATTGGAAAATCCGTCAATGATCTTGCCGTGCTCGACCACGTAATAGCGGTCGGCGACGGTGGATGCGAACCGGAAGTTCTGCTCGACCAGGAGGATCGTAAAACCCTCTTTCTTGAGCCGTGCAATGGTGTGGCCGATCTGCTGGATGATGACGGGCGCGAGACCCTCGGTCGGCTCGTCCAGCATCAGGAAGTTCGCACCGGTGCGCAGGATGCGCGCGATCGCGAGCATCTGCTGCTCGCCGCCGGAGAGTTTGGTTCCCTGGCTGTTGAGCCGTTCCTTCAGGTTCGGAAACAGATCGAAGATCTGCTCGAGCGGCAATCCGCCGGGACGCACCACCGGTGGCAACAGCAGGTTCTCCCGGACATCGAGGCTGGAGAAAATTCCGCGCTCTTCCGGGCAGAACGCGATTCCCATCCGCGCGATCTTGTCCGAGGTCGTGCGGATGATGTCCTGGTTGTTGAACTTCACCGAGCCGGTGCGCTTGCCGATGATGCCCATGATCGACTTCAGCGTGGTGGTCTTGCCGGCGCCGTTACGCCCGAGCAGGGTGACGACCTCGCCCGCGTTCACGTCGAAGTTGATCCCGTGCAGGATGTGGGACTCGCCGTACCAGGCTTCCAGGTTGCGGACCTGGAGGAGGTTGCCGCCGCTCGCAGTCTTTGCGGGAGCGTCCGCCGTTGCCGTCTCAGCCATGACCGGCTCCCAGATAGGCTTCCTTGACGCGTTCGTCCTTGGTCAGCTCGCTGTAATGGCCTTGCGCGAGCACCTGCCCGCGCGTCAACACGGTGATGATGTCGGAGAGATTGGCCACGACGCTCAGATTATGCTCGACCATCAGGATGGTGTATTTCGCGGAGATGCGCTTGATCAGCGCCGCGATCTTGTCGATGTCCTCGTGGCCCATGCCGGCCATCGGCTCGTCCAGCAGCATCATCTCCGGGTCGAGCGCGAGCGTGGTTGCGATCTCCAGTGCGCGCTTGCGCCCGTAGGGCATCTCGACCGCGGGCGTATTGGAAAACTCGCTGAGGCCGACATCGTTCAACAGCTCGCGCGCGCGATCGTTGAATTGGTTGAGCACGGACTTTGAGCGCCAGAAATCGAAGGAGCTGCCGTGCTGGCGCTGAAGCGCGACGCGGACGTTTTCCAGCGCGGTGAGATGGGGAAATACGGCCGAGATCTGGAACGAGCGAACCAGCCCCAGGCGGGCCACGTCGGCGGGCGCCATCGCGGTGATGTCCTGCCCCTTGTACAGGATTTTTCCGGCAGACGGTTTGAGGAACTTGGTCAAAAGATTGAAACACGTCGTCTTGCCGGCACCGTTCGGGCCGATCAACGCGTGAATGCTCCCACGGCGAACCTTGAGCGCAACGTCGCGGACGGCGAAGAAGCCCGCGAACTCCTTGGTCAAGCCTTCCGTTTCGAGAATGAACTCATCGGCCAAACAGTTTTCCCCCTGCCCGCACAACGCGCGTGGCTATCCTTGTTGCTTCGGCTTTCCGGAGGCCTTGGAGCCACTCCCTGGAGCCCATCCGGAACGCCGCCTCCGGGCGCGGAATATGCCGGAGGTGACGGGGGTTAGGCAAGGCGGAAAGCTGAGCAGGTCAGGCCTCCGGCCGGGAGACTTATGCTCCCTTAGTCGGACGTGTTTTGATGTCGCGCCTGCCCGGCTTCCCGGTTCGCAAAGCGCCGATCATCAAGCCGTCGTTAACGGTCTTTCGTTCCATGCGCCAGCCTTCATAGAAAATTTTCCCGCAGCGAGGATCATGCGCGGGTTTCATGCGTCCGGAATTTCTATTCGCCGGGAATATTGTCTTGGATTTTGCAAGCGCCGCTCCTTCCGTGGTCAAGTCGATCAGGCAGCGTGATCTCCTGAACACGTGGCTGCGGCTCTATGCGCGCGAGCAGACGGCCCCGGCGATTTGGGAGTACCAGCCTGCGCGGCTCGAGGAAGAGCTCTCCGATCTGATCTATTATACGGTGGACATGTCGACGCCGACACCGCGTCTGACCATCCAGAGCGAAGGTACGCGCATCTCGCGCGCCTATGGACACACCGGCAAGGGCGTTCTGCTCGACGACTATATCGGGCCGCGTCTCGTGCCCCTGGTAATGCCGGTCTATCATGAATGCGTGGCGCGCGGGGTGCCAGTCTACAGCGTTGCCGACGTCGATGACATCTACGGCCGTATCGTCGCCTATGAGCGCCTGCTGCTGCCGTTCCAGACCGACGGCAAGGTCTGTCACATCATCGCATCGCTCAAGACCTTCTGCGAGGACGGCGGCTTCGAGATCAAGAATCTGATGCGCGGAAATGACGCGCTGCCGCGCCCGAGATTGCGCGCGGTGATCGACCGCGACCTGTTCCACCGCACCCCAGGCCGCATCGCGCCGGCCGAACTGGTCGAGTTCGCGGACCAGCAGGGCTCCGGCCTTCCCAGCGAGATCATCGAGCTGAACTAGCGCTCAGCGCGATTTGGCGGCCGCTTCCTTGGTCTTGACTTCCTTGGCATAGACGTCCGGCTTGAAGCCGACCAGCAGCTTGCCACCAAATTCAAGCACCGGCCGCTTGATCATCGATGGTTGCGCTAGCATCAACGCCAGCGCCTTTTTCTCGGAGAGGCCTTCCTTGTCGGCATCGGGCAGCTTCTTGAAGGTCGTCCCGGCGCGATTGAGCAGCGTCTCCCAACCGACCTTGTCGCTCCACTGCTTGAGCTTGTCCTTCTCCACGCCCGCCGTCTTGTAGTCGTGAAACGCGTAGGCGACGCCATGGGTGTCGAGCCAGGCGCGCGCCTTCTTCATGGTGTCGCAGTTCTTGATGCCGTAGATGATGTTGGGCAAAACGTTCCTCGCGCATCCGTCGTATCGTGATCCCAAGGCGTTGTACGCAACTCCGGTTCGCGCGACAATATTGCGAATGATGCCATCTCTTCGAACGGACACTCCATGCACGTCACTCACGATCCAGCCGCGACTGCGTCGCCAACCATCGACTTCGACACCTTCCTCGCGGTCGATATCCGCGTCGGCACCATCGTCGATGCGAAGCCCTTCCCGGAGGCGCGCAAGCCGGCCTGGCGGCTGTGGATCGACTTCGGTCCCGCGATCGGTGTGCGCAAGAGCTCGGCACAGATCACCGAAAACCATCCGCTTGAAACGCTGGTGGGCCAACAGGTGGCCGCGGTCGTGAATTTCCCGCCGCGCCAGATCGGCCCGGTTGTCTCGGAGGTGCTCACCCTCGGTTTCCCCGATACCGACGGCAAGGTCGTGCTGGTGCAGCCGAGCAAGCCCGTGCCGAACGGCGGACGGCTGTTCTAGCACCGCGCGATCAAGGGACGGTTCCAGGCCGCCGGCGGCGTCCCATTTAACGGTTCAGCCCTCCTGTTTCCCGACCCGGGGGCGTCGGGATTGACCGGGATCCTTTTTTGATAATATAAATGACTGACTGATCGTTTTTTATCTCAGCCGCCCTTATCAACTACCTCCTCCGAGGAACGAATAAAACGATCGACCTGTCAGTTATTTATGGATAGCCGGATGCCCAAGATCAGCGACAAGCAACGCGAAAGCCGGCGGCAGCAGATCCTCGAAGCCGCTCTTGCCTGCTTCGCCGAGGACGGTTTTCACCAGACCGGGATGGCCGACATCGTCAAACGGTCGGGGCTGAGCCACGGTGCGGTCTATCTCTACTTCCAGAGCAAGGACGATCTGATCGAGGCACTCGCCGACGACCGGCACCGGCGCGAGGCCGTGCTCAACTCGGTCGCGCAAGGATCGGGCGATCCGATCGAAGGACTTCACGCACTGGTCGGCGTCTACGCGCAATGGCTCACCGACCCCGCCGGCGAAGCGCGCCGCCGTGTCGGTATCCATGGCTGGGCCGAGGCCCTGCGCAACCGACGCGTCCGCACCAGCGTCGTGCAAGGCATCGACATGCCGCGCGCCCTGATCGTCGCACTGGTCGAGCGCGGCCAGCATGACGGCCTCATCAAGCGCGATCTCGGTCCTGAAGCGATCGCGCGCGTGCTGATCGCGATCTTCCAGGGATTTCTGCTGCAAAAATGCTGGGGCCAGGATTTTGACATCGAGGCCTGCATGGCGGCCGTGACCGGCGTGATCGATGGTTTTCGCACCACGAAGGCCGACGTCAAGCGACGGACCAGGAACTGAGCGATGTCGTGGGTCCACGACCTGCTCGCAGGCATTGGGGTCGGTCTCATCGGCGGGCTGATATCGGGCTTCATGGGCACGAGCCCAGGAGGCGGTCTCGTGATTTTCAGCGTGCTGCTGCTCGGCGCCGAGCAACACGTCGCCCAGGGCACATCGCTGATCACGCAGGTTCCACCGACAGGACTCGCGGGTGTTCGCCGCTATTGGCAGAACGGCAATCGCAGCCCGTTGCTGTGGATCGTCTGGATCGGCATCGGCTTTCTGTTCGGCGGCGCCGGCGGCGGCTACGCTGCGGCCGCAGTCTCCGACGCGGTGTTGCAATGGACCTACGTCGTCTATCTCGTCGCACTGATCGCTCTCCTGATCCTGCGCCGCGACCGCGAGGACAAAAGCAATGAGACCGGCGACCGAGACGAGCTGCCGTGGCTGCCGCTGCTCCTCATCGGCATGCTTGCCGGATTTTCCTCCGGCTTCATGGGCATCGGCGGCGGGCTGGCGATTACCGTCGGGCTGGCGGCAGGCCTGCGGGTGCCGCAGCATCAGGCGCAGCTCGTCAGCCTCGTCTTCTCGGTCATCCCGACCAATATTCCGGCCGCGTGGATCTATTGGAGCAAGGGGCTCATGGTCGGCTGGCCGGCCATCATCGGCATCCTGGCCGGCCTCTGGGTCGGCACCGATCTCGGTGCACGCGCTGCCAATGGCGTCAGCAAATCGGTACTGCGCCGGGTCATGATCGCCCTCATCCTGCTGATGGCGCTCTACATGACCCACAAGGCGCTAACCTGATCTTACGGCCGCTTCGGAATGTTCAGCCCGCGCTCGACCGCCGGACGCGCCAGCCCGCGTTCGAGCCAGGCGGCGACGGATTTGAACTGGCTGAACTCGACGAGATCGCCGGCGCCGTAGAAGCCGATGAGGTTGCGCACCCAGCCGAGCATGGAGATGTCGGCGATGGTGTAGTCGTCGTCCATGAACCATTGCCGGCCGGCAAGATGCATCTCCATCACCCCGAGCAGCCGCTTGGCCTCGCCCACGTAGCGCTCGAGCGGCCGCTTGTCCTCAAAGTCCTTGCCGGCGAATTTGTTGAAAAAGCCGACCTGGCCGAACATCGGCCCGATACCACCCATCTGGAAATGCAACCACTGGAGGGTCTGGTAGCGGCGCGCGGGATCCTGCGGCAGCAGCTTGCCGGTCTTCTCCGCGAGGTATTGCAGGATCGCCCCGGATTCGAACAGCGGCAGCGGCCTCCCGCCGGGACCGTCGGGATCGAGGATCGCCGGGATCTTGCCATTCGGATTGAGCGAGAGGAATTCCGGCGTCTTCTGGTCGTCCTTGCCGAAATCGACGAGATGGACTTCGTAGGGAAGCCCGATCTCTTCCAGCATGATCGAGACCTTGACGCCGTTCGGCGTCGGCAGCGAATAGAGCTGGAGCAGCTCCGGGTGCTTGGCCGGCCAGCGCTTGGTGATGGGAAAGGCGGATAGATCGGACATCAGGACCCCGGCTTCGTTCATGAGATGCCGCCTAGTCTAGGCAAGCGGACGAACGACGCAAGGTCGAGTGGTCAGATCATTTTCCCGCACAGGTCACAGCGGCCGCAGCAAATGGTTGGTGGCGTGCATCACATCGCGCTGCGCGCGTTGCTCGATGAAAAGTTGGCCGGTGACCAGCAGTGCTCCGGTGAAGACGAGCGCAAGCATCGCGGTCGCGAATTGACTGCCATCCCTCATCGGACGAGCTTCTCCGTGTTCGGTTCGCACGAGGAACGCAGGCCAGCCGTCGTCTGTTCCTGCAAGCTTCAAATAAATTGCAGCTTTTTCCCGGCCCCTCGCACGCCGACAGGCTCAATAATTGATCTCCATCCGCAAGCCCCTCGGGTCGGTCTCCTCTCCGCCGAACCTCTGCGTGCTGTCGCGTGCCGCGATGGCGCAGGCACAGGCGTCGATGAGATCGTTACGGCCGATGCCGGTGCCGTGTCGTTGAGTCAGCCATTTCGGCAAACGCGCGAAGCCGCGCTGCTCCAGGAGTGCGATGCGCTGCTCGCGGCCCTCTGCCGAGGCCTTCTTTGCGAGCCGGGCCCGCCCAGCCAGATTCCAAAAAATCAATTCCGGATGCGCTTCGCCGATGGTCGCCTGCCGCTCCGGCGTCATGATCTCGTCGACGTCCCTGATCTTGTCCCTGATGTTCCAGAGCTGCGCCGACACGCCCCTGCCCTTGCCCTCGCGCTCCCAGTAGTGCCGGTTAGCTGCAGCCATATCGGCAAATCGCCAGAGGTCACGGCGCGCGCCGAGAAACACGGCGGGACCGACCCGCTCGCGTGCGCGCAAATCGCAGATGCGGTATCCGCTCCATTTCAATCCGATCGGCATGTCGATCATCGCGCGTGCATGCGGCAGCGCGAGCAGCCGCGCGAGACCCGGCGAATACTCGAAACCGTGATCGCCGCGCTGGTCGATCCAGGCGGCAACCCAGCCGAAGCGAAATCCGTCAAGGCCGAGATAGTTTGGCAACTTCCTGATCCCTGACGGGCGTCCGCCCGCTCCTTTATCCGGGTTCCTCGCCCCGATGTCGCTCGAACAGGCGCTGAGCCAACAACGCATGGCCGAGCGTGCTGCCGGCGCGAACCGCCGCCGCAATCAGCGCGGCTTCCGCGATTTCTTCGCGCGTTACACCGGCCTTCACCGCTTGCGCCGTGTGCACATCGAGGCAATAGGCGCATTGCGTGGTGAGCGCGACCGCGAGCGAGATCAGCTCCCGATATTTTGGCGGAATCAATCCATCCTCGCGCTCGACCGCGTGGTTGAACGCAAGGAACGCGCTGGCCTCGACCGGCGCGAGCGCCACGAAGGCCGCGATGGATTTCAGATCGTCAGGGCTTTGATAATCGCTCATGGCTCATCTCGTCAGATATTCGCGCATCAGAGCGCGGGCGCGATGCAGGCGTGCCTTCACGGTCTGCCGGGTCGCACCGAGTGCGACGGCGATTTCGTCGATGGTCATTTCCTTGACGTCGCGCATCAGCGCGACGTCGCGGTAGTGCGGCGGCAGCGCCTCGAAGGCCGCCGCGACGTCGAGCCGCAAATCGGCCTCAGGACGCGACAGCAGCAGCGCCTCCGCCTCCGCGTCGTCGATCGCCGGCGCAAGGCCCGCCTTGCGGGCGAGCCGCAGGCATTCGCGGCGGACCACACTGAACAGCCAGGCCGAAAACGCCAGCCAGGAGCGGATCGTGCCGACATGGCGAAACAGGATCCACAGCGCCTCCTGCGTCGCATCCTCGGCATCCGCCGAGCTGCGACAGGTGGCGCGGGCGTAGCGGCGGATGTTCGGTTGCGCCGTCTCGAGCAGCGACGCGATCGCCTGGGGATCGCCGAGGCGCGCGGCCTCGAACAGGTCCGGCGAGATCACAGTGGCGCTCATGACACGCCTCCCCTGCCGATACCGGCCATCGCGCACATCGGACAATAACCGACGAGGCCGGTCAGCGCGAAACCGGCGCCGCCGAGCGCAACCAGCCACAGCGCGGCGCCGGTGAGATACACGAATGCCGCGACGGCCACCGCGACGCCCAAGGCGATCCGCACGGCCTGATGCAGGCCGCCGATATTCTTCCTGTAAAAACCCATCACATCCTCCGAGATGAGCCGAGGCAAAATGCCTCGACCGTCAAGAGAGGGCGCGACGACCAGAAAGGATTCGCGGCAACGTGCAGATTTTTTTCGCGATCAGCCTCCGACGGCCTGATAGGCCAGACGCTTGAATTCGAAGAAAAACGGATTCCAGAAGCCCATGTAGCGCTGCGCCATCAGCACGCCGGCGGTATTGGCCTGCGGGCAGATCCACCAATGGGTGCCGGCAAGGCCGCCCCACTGGAATTCGCCGGTCGAATTCGGGGGATCGAACGGCGTCGGCGCGAAGGTGACGGCGCCGCCGAGGCCAAAGCCCTTGCCGGGGATCGGGCCGAGATTGGCGAAGCGGATGTTCTCGCCGGCGGGCAACTGGTTCGTCATCATCAACCGCAGCGTCTCCGGCTTCAGCAGAGCATCCGAGCCGGGGAGCAGCGCCCGTATCAAAGCAAGCATGTCGGGCAAGGTCGAGACCAGTCCGCCGCCACCTGACAGCCGCGGGAATTGCCGCCGATAGGCCTGCGGATAAGGCAGGTCATCGGCCCGGGTGAGGCCGGGCTTCATGGGATCGAGGACATCCGCGCCGTTGTAGAGGGCCACCAGCCTGCCCTGCTGCGCGTCCGGCACGTGGAAGCCGGTGTCGGTCATGCTGAGCGGCTCGAAGATGCGCGCCTTGAGGACGGCGTCGAGCGGCTTGCCGGAGACCACCTCCACGACACGCCCAAGCACGTCGGTCGCAACCGAATATTCCCAGGACGTGCCGGGATGAAAGGACAGCGGCAGATCGGCGAGCTGGTCGATCATGCCGGTCAGCGGCGTCAACGGATTGAGAACGCGCGCCTCGTTATAAGCTTTGAACAGCACCGTACCGGGATCGAAGACGCCGTAGCTGAGGCCGGAGGTGTGAGTCAGAAGCTGCCGGATCGTGATCGGGCTCTTCGCCGGTTCGACGTCGGCAAGGCTCAAAGCGCCCGGCTTCAGAACCTTGCGATTGCCGAGTTGCGGCAGGAATTTCTCGACAACGTCATCGAACCCGATGCGGCCTTCCTCGACCAGCAGCATGATCGCGCAGGTGACGAAGATCTTGGTATTGGAGAACGCACGAAAAATGTGATCGGGCCGCAGCGCGGTGCTCGCCTCGCGATCGGCGAAACCGACGCATTGCTGATCGACGACCTCGCGGCCCCGCAGCACCGCCCAGGATGCACCCGGAATGATCTCCTGATCGACGTAACGCTGCATTGCCGTCCGCGTGGCGGAAAAATCAGGTGTTCTGGCGTCCATGTGCTTCCCCCAATGATGGTTGGGATCGATATAGCGTGAATTCGCCGGATATGAAGCCTGACCGGACGGCGCGGCTCATTCCTGCTTCATGAACGCAGTGACGTGCAGGCGGCGCCGAATCCGCATCCCCTGGCGCTGGTACAGCGCGATGGCCGATGAGTTGCTCGAGAACACGTGCAGGAACGGAATTTCGCCGCGCGCCTCGATCTGGCGCGCGACCGCCGCCAGCAGCGCCTGCGCGTAGCCCCGGCCTCGATGGTCGGGGTGGACGCAGACGGCCGTCATCTCGACGAAATTGCCCGGCTTCATGCGCTCGCCGGCCATCGCGACCAATTCGCCGCCGGCGTGGATGCCGAGAAACGTCCCGAGCTCGTGCGTGCGCCGGGCGAATGGACCGGGCTTCGTCAACTCCGTCAGCGCCAACATGGCGGGAACATCGGCCGCACCCAGCCGGACGATCTCGGCATCGCGAAGCGGACTGTCTGCCGGAGAGCCGATCATCTGCTCGCCGGTCTCCGCAAGGACGACCTTGAAGCCGGCGGGAACGTCGACGGCCTCCGGCGTGAACAGCGCGGCGACCTGCGAGCCCGACAGGAGATCACGAAGCGCGGCAAAGCTCGCCTCGGACATGTCGACCATGTCGGCAAAGGGCGTCATGTCCACCGGATAGCGCAACGCTCGCGGGCCACCCTCGGCCAGATGTTTGTGGCTGGTCGTCAGCGCGCTCCAGATCGGGCGATCCAGCAGCGTCACGTCACCGTCGGACACCGTCTCACTCCTTCTCGAAGCTGACGATGACGGCGGCATTGGCGATGAGGATGGGGTCGTTGCCCTGTTCCGGGGCCGAGGGAATCTCTAGCCCGCCCTTCACCGCGTTGACGGTGACAGTGCCGTAAGGCAGCTCCTTCGCGACCGCGTCCTTGTCGACGGCTTCGGGATTCGGCACTGCAATCGTGACGTCCACGAACATGTCGTTCGCAGTCTTGTCGATCATCCGGAAGAAGCCGAGGCTCGAATGCCTGATGGCGTCAGACACGGCACGCTTCGCCGCCTTGGTGGCGTCCCTGCCGTGGACGTCGACGCCCATGCCCATCTCGGTGATACAGCGAACGCGAGCCATGTTCTTATTCCTGTGGTTGATTGGATGATATGGACGCGACTTGTTATCGTATTCAGGCCGGCCCGCATACTCCGTCATTGCGAGGAGCAAAGCGACCGAGCAATCCAGGCCGCCCCCGCGGAGACAACCTGGATTGCTTCGCTTCGCTCGCAATGACGCGGGGGCAGCAGCATCGCACAAACTCACGCCTTCGACTTCTCCCGCGCCCGCAGCTCCTCAACGAGCACCCGCACATTCTCCGAATAATCGATCGGGATCACGACCAGATGCACGCCGCCCTCCTTGAAGGCGGCATCCAAGGTCGGGCCAAAGCTGTCGATGCTCTCGATGCGATGTCCTTTCGCTCCATAAGCCCTCGCGTACAGGACGAAATCGGGATTGCCAAAAGTCATGCCGAAATCGGCGAAGTGATCGACGGCCTGCTTCCAGCGGATCATGCCGTAGGCGTTGTCCTCGAGCACCAGCACGACGAGATTGAGCTTGAGGCGGACGGCGGTCTCCATCTCCTGGCTATTCATCATGAAGCCGCCGTCGCCGGCGACCGCGAGCACGCGGCGCTCTGGATAGAGCATCGCGGCCATCATCGCCGACGGCAGCCCGGCGCCCATCGTCGCCAGCGCATTGTCGAGCAGCAGCGTGTTGGCGACGCGGGTGCGGTAGTTGCGCGCGAACCAGATCTTGTACATGCCGTTGTCGAGCGCGACGATGCCGTTCTCCGGAATGACCTGCCGAATGTCGTGCACGATGCGTTGCGGCGTCGGCGGCCAGCGCGCTTCTGTGGCGCGGTCGGCGATCTGCGTAAGGATCTTTTCGCGCAGTGGCAGCAGCGCGGCGGCTTGCGGCAGCTTACCTTCGAGCCGGTCGGCGAGTAGCTCCAGGCTGGGGCCGACGTCGCCGACGACTTCCGCATCGGGAAAATAGACCAGCTCGACGCTGGCCGGTGTGTAGCTGACGTGAATCACCTTGGGGCCCGATGGTCCCATGATAAAGGGCGGCTTCTCGATCGGGTCGTGACCGATCGCGACGATCAGATCGGCGGAGTCGATCGCGTCATGAACGTAGTCGCGCTCGGACAGCGCGGCGGTGCCCATGTAGAGATTGGTGCCGCCGGGCACCGTGCCCTTGCCCATCTGCGTGGTGAAGAAGGGAATGCCGGTCCGCCGCACGAAACTGGCGATGCCGTGTGTCGCGCGCGGCCGGCTGGTCGCAGCGCCCATCATCACCAGCGGATGCTTCGCGGCCAAAATCATCTCGGCGGCGCGGTCGAGCGCGGCGCGATGGGCGACCGGGATCTCGATCGGATGAACCGGGATCACCGGGACCTCAGGCACTTCATCGCCTGCGATATCTTCGGGCAGTTCGAGATGCACGGGCCCTGGCCGCTCCTCCATCGCCACGCGAAACGCGTCGCGGACCACGGTGGGGATGCTGGAGGCGCTGATGATCTGCCGCGACAGTTTCGTCAACGGCTTCATGGTGGCGACCACATCGACGATCTGGAAACGCGCCTGCCGGCTGCTCATGATCGGCTTCTGGCCGGTGATCAAGATCATCGGCATCGCGCCAAGATGCGCATATGCCGCGCCCGTCGACAGATTGAGCGCGCCCGGGCCGAGCGTGGAAAGACAAACTCCGGGCCTGCCGGTCAACCGCCCGTGCGTCGCGGCCATGAAGGCGGCGGCCTGCTCGTGGCGAGTCAGGATCAGTTCGATTTTGGAGGTGCGGAGCGATTCCACCAGATCGAGGTTCTCCTCGCCGGGCACGCCGAAGATGCGGTCGACACCTTCGTTCTCAAGCGCCGCGACGAACAGGTCGGATCCTTTTGCTTTGCGTTCCCGCCCACTCATGTCGCCTCCCGGTCACAATGTCGGCTCCCGTGTTCCACGGCCGCCGGCACATGGTAACGGTCCGCAGCGCGGGCACAACTCACAAAGAGGCGCGCAACTGCATCATCCCTGTGGCGACAACGCTCGTCCCTCTCGTGTCCTTGCCGCGTGCGCTGTGCTATCGCTCGGGCGATGACTCCTAATACCTTCGAAACCCGCTGCCTGCGCCTGCCCGCCGTCACCAAGGTGGTGCAGTGGGAGGGCACCTCCGTGTTCAAGGTCGGCGGCAAGATGTTCGCACTCGGCGGCGGCTTTGCCGCGCGCTCCGGCGGCTACATGTTCAAGGTCTCGAACATGGCCTATGCCATGCTGATCGAGCACGGCCTTGCGCGGCCGGCGCCCTATCTGGCGCGCGCCAAGTGGGTGCAGCTCGTCGGCAACAACGCGCTATCAGACGCCGAGCTCACGAGCTATCTGGCGCAGGCGCACGCGCTGGTCGCGGCGAAACTCACGCGGAAGTCCCGCAAGGCGCTGGGCCTCGAGTGAAGTGCAGCCGGTGCCGAAGCGAAAGCCTGCGCTGATTGACATCGATGATATGCCTGACTAAAGTCAGATATATCATGCTCGACCCTGTTTCCCGCGTCCGCCGCTTCAACCGTGCCGTCACGTCCGCTGTCGGTGCGCTCGACACGTCATTCCTGGGGCGCGGGCGGCCGTTGGGGGCGGCGCGCGTGCTCAACGCGATCGGGCATGGACGTTCGGACGTGGCCGAGATCCGCGACTATCTCGGCCTCGATTCCGGCCTGATGAGCCGCCTGCTCCGCAGCCTCGAGGACGAGGGGCTGGTCGAGACCATTGCGCATGAGGAAGATGCGCGCCGCCGCGTGGTATCGTTGACTCGTGCGGGCCGGCGCGAGTTCGCGGCCTATGAAGCGCTGTCGAACACGCAGGCCGAGGGCTTCCTTGCCCAGCATTCACAACGCGAGGCGCTGCTGGCGGCGATGGATTTGATTGCTTCCGCATTGACGCGCGAGCGCGTCACGCTGGACGAGATGGATCCGCGGAGCGAACAGGCCCGTTATTGCCTCGGCGAATATTATGGCGAGCTCGGCCGCCGCTTCAAGCAGGGCTTTGACGTCTCGCTGTCGCGCGATCCTGACGCCAAGGATATGCGCCGCCCGCGCGGCACGTTCATCGTCGCGATGTCGGACACGCTGCCGGTCGGCTGCGTCGGGCTGAAAGGCACGGATCACGGCTATGCCGAGATCAAGCGTCTGTGGGTCGCACCGGCGGCGCGCGGATTGCGGCTCGGCCGGCGCCTGATGGACGCGAGCGAGGATGTCGCGCGCGGGCTCGGCATCAAGCTGCTGCGGCTCGACACCAACAGCGCGCTGGCGGAGGCCGGCCAGCTCTACCGAAGAAGCGGCTGGAGCGAGATCCCCCGCTTCAATGACGATCCCTACCCGGACCTGTTCTTCGAAAAACGTCTGTGAGCGCGGGCGCCGATCGCCCTGTTGCCGCGTTATGGCCGGAGCCGCAGGAGCAACGCCATGACCAGGTCCGACCTCGCCGACATCTACCGCAATTACATCGCCTGCCTGAACCGGCAGGATTGGCCCGCCCTCGAACAGTTCGTTCACGGTGACGTCGTCCACAATGCGCGACCGTTCGGATTGTCCGGCTATCGTGCCATGCTGGAGCAGGATTTTCGCTCAATTCCCGATCTGCATTTCAACATCGAGCTGCTGGTCTGCGATCCGCCCCAAATCGCCTCCCGGCTGACGTTCGATTGCACGCCGGCTGGAACGTTTCTGGGGCTGGATGTGAACGGCAGGCGCGTGTCCTTCTGCGAAAACGTGTTCTATCAATTTCGCGACGGAAAAATACGGCACGTGTGGTCCATCGTCGACAAGCCCGCGATCGAGGCGCAGCTCTAGCGCTGCGCCTCGATGAAGCTGCTTACGCAGCCGCCGGCGCCAACTCCGCTCGCGGCTTCGGGAACGGCTTGAAATTCATCGCCATCAGGAAGGCGCCGAGGCCCATCGCCCAGGAGGCGATATAGAGCCAGGCGTAGCTCGAGAACGCATCGTAGATCAGGCCGCCGGCGAGCGGGCCCGTGGCCATGCCGAGACTGCCGGCCATCGCGGTGCCGCCGATCACCGTGCCCATCATCTTGAGCGGGAAGTTCTCGCGGATCAGCACCGCGTAGAGCGGCATGGTGCCGGCATAGATGAAGCCGAAGACGGCCCCGACGGCGTAGAATGTCGTGAGCTGGTGCGCGAAGACATAACCCAGCGCACCGAACGCCTGCAACAGCAGGCCCGAGACGAGCACGCGCTTGGCGCCGAAGCGGTCTCCCATCAGGCCGAAGGCGATGCGCCCGCCGAGGCCAGCAAAACCCTCGATACTGTAGATCGTCACCGCCGCAACGAGCGGGATGCCGCAGCTCACGGCATAGGAGACGGTGTGAATGATCGGGCCGGAATGGGTGGCGCAGCAGAAGAAGTTAGTGGCGAGCAGGATCAGGAATTGCGGCGAGCGCAGCGCCTCCCCCATCGACATCTCGGCTTGCCCGGCGCCCTCGCCCGCAGGCGCGGCCACGGCGTGCGCGAGCGCCGGCGGGCGGCGCACCAGGAACGAGACCGGGATCATGATGGCGCCAACCACCAGCGCTACGATCTGCATCGCGGTGCGCCAGTCATGGTTGGAGACGAGCCAGGCCGCGAGCGGCGCCATCGTCATCGGCGCCATGCCCATGCCGGCCGACACCAGCGAGACCGCGAGGCTGCGATGGGTGTCGAACCAGCCGGTCACGGTCGCCATCATCGGCGCGAAGATCGCCGCACAGGACGCCCCGACCAGAAGGCCGAAGACGAACTGAAACGCCAGCAGCGAGGTGGCGTGGCTCGCCGCGAACAGGCTCACGGTCAGCACCGTCGATCCCATCAGCACCACCGGCCGCGGCCCGAACCGGTCCGTCAACGTGCCCCAGGCCATGCTGGTGAAGGCCATCGCCAGAAAGCCGATCGTCATCGCGCTGGAGATGCCGGTCACCGACCAGCCGGTGTCCTTCGCGATCGGCTGCAGGAACACCGGCAGCGAAAACATGCCGCCGATGGCGACGCAGCCGAGCAAGCCGCCCGCGGCGACGATCACCCAGCGATAGGAGGAAGAGTTCATTTTTGGTCTCCCGTCAGGTCTGTCTGGGTGGAAGACGAATGGGAACATGGTGGACCGACAGGCCGACGCAAGTTTTTGCGGCAGGCTTTTGTGACCTGCCAAACGAAAACGGCGAAAACAACCCCATGCACAGTAGCCGGGCGCTTTGGGATCAAGGACTTACAGCGCAGCCCTTTGCCGTGCGAGGAACCGCCGTTTGACTCGTCGGGCAAAACACCTGCATCATGGCATCATCCCGCCGGTATCGATCTCGTCCCCTCGCGAACAGGCTTCAAGCAGCCACGCCGCGCCGCCACTCGCCGACCGTGAGCCAGACCGCAGAGACCAGGAAGTAGAGCGCACCGACGGCGGCATAGCCCGCGACATTCGCGATCGAGGGAACCGCAGGCGTCGTCGCCTGAAAGATGAGGAAGCCGCCTGCAAGCGCCGATTGGCCACCGCTGAGCACCATGGCCCACTGCGCGCCAAAACTCCGCCAGCGGCGGATGGCCGTCTCCAGCTGCAGCAGTCCGGACACAATCGCCCATGCCCCGAAGATTCCGAGAACCCGGTTCATGCTTGTTTGCAGAGCGACAACGACTGCGATGGTTGTCGCAACGCTCGCCAGAGCGTTGAAAACCTGGGT
This sequence comes from Bradyrhizobium sp. MI1.10, assembly GCF_055811035.1. NCBI lineage: Bacteria > Pseudomonadati > Pseudomonadota > Alphaproteobacteria > Hyphomicrobiales > Nitrobacteraceae > Bradyrhizobium > Bradyrhizobium sp. MI1.10. The sequence goes on along the minus strand of NZ_JBVVPN010000027.1, from coordinate 85,025 downwards.
GCGATTCTGATTGAAGCCGCCGCTGCGAAGCGCGTCCGCGCAGTTGGCTGCAGCGTCCCATGCGGGATAGAGGACGAGCAAGGCGCCGGCGATCACTGGAGAAGAAGCCCCGGCGGCAAACGCAGCAGCGACCCAGGCGACGGAGAACGCCGCTCGCACGAAGTAGTATTGCTTCAGCCATCGCTCGCGGTCGGTATGAACCGGATCCAATTGATATCGCGCCATTGCAGTCTCTCCTATACCTACTAGTTGGTAGTTTTCTTACACGCGGCGAAACCGACTTCGCTCCAGCCCGCTTGCGGGCTGTCGCGATCGTCTCGCCGATGTCTCTCAATGCTTGTTGGCCAGCCGGTCCAGCAGCGGGGTGGTGATCACACCGAATATTTTTGGATCGCCATAGGCACGCGCCGACAGCATCGCGCCGTGAATGGTCGCCATGAATCCTTCGGCCTCGACGCGGGCTGTGCCGGAGAGTTTGAGTCGCCCCTTCCGCTTGCCGCGCTCCAGGACGTCCGTCAGCCAGGAAGCCAGGGAGCGGAAGTGCGCACGGACTTCGAGCGCAACCTCCTCCGGCAGGATCGGAAGCTCGCTGGCCAGCAGCGCGCAGACGCAGAACGGCGCCGTCGCATCATTGATGCACGCCTCCCAGTACGCGACATAGTTTTCGAGTTGTTCGCGCGTATCAGGGACATTGCGCTCGAGCGCGGACAGTCCCGCCTCGGCTTCGGCACGGTAGCGCGACACGAGGGTGCGAACCAGATCGACCTTGCTGGCGAAATGATGGTGGATGCTCGGCTTGCGAATGCCGACAACATCGGCCACGTCGGCATAGCTGAAACCGTTATAGCCGCCCGCGATGATCAAGCTGCGCGCGCAGGCCAGGATGTCGTCGGCAGTTGAGGAGACGTTGGTCATGGGCCTTAACTACCTTCCAGTTGGTAGGGCGTCAAGAACGGGATGCTTCAACCATCCGTGAGTGCTAGGAGCCTGCATGACCATTCGCCCGATCGTCCGCTATCCCGACCGCCGCCTCGCGCTGCCGGCCCGCCCCGTCACCGCGTTCGACGCCGGTTTGCGTGAGCTCGCAACGGATTTGCTCGAGACCATGCGCGCCGCGCCCGGCATCGGCATCACGGCGCCGCATGTCGGCGTGCCCTTGCGCGTCGTCGTGCTCGAACTCGACCCGAAGGACGGACCGCGGACCTACGTCAATCCGGAGATCGAATGGGCCTCGCCCGAGATGATCATGCATCGCGAGGGCAGTGTCTCGATGCCCGGCGTCAACGACGACATCCAGCGCCACGCGCGCGTGCGGATCAGCTATCAGGATCTCGACGGCAACGTGCACAGCGAGGAGTCGGAAGCCTTGCGCGCCGTCTGCCACCAGCACGAGATCGACCAGCTCGACGGCATGTTCTGGATCCAGCGCCTGTCGCGGCTGAAGCGCGAACGGCTGGTGAAGAGGTTTGAGAAGATGTCGCGCGGGTGAGCGGGCCGGCGAAGATCAGGCTTGTGTGAAATCGCGCCGGCTGCTCGATGTGGCGAAATCAAGCCAGCCTGATATGATTGGAACGGTCGGCCCCGTCGGGAGGGAGACGAATGAAATATTCAGGTCGCTGCGCCTGTGGCGCGGTTTGTTACACCATCGCGTCCGCGCCGATCCGCGGCTTCCAATGCCAGTGCAGCGACTGTCAGCGCGACACCGGCAGCGGCCACAGCTCCATCTTCGTGTTCGCGCGCAGCGCAGTCTCGGTGACAGGCGAGGTGCGCGAAATCGAGCGCACCGCCGACAGCGGCGCAATCAAGCGCAAAGGGTTCTGTCCGAGCTGCGGCTCGCCGATCTACAACAAGCCGGACGAGAAGCCGGAGTTCATCGGCATCTATGTCGGCACGCTGGACGATGCCAGCACGTTCAAACCGTCCGTCGTGCTGTTCTGCTCGCGCGGATATGCCTGGGATCACCTCGATCCCGAGATTCCCAAACTCCCGGAATGGCACCCGGGATCGCGCTGATTCTTGCAGATTGAGGGACAGCCAATGGCGATGAGCTTCGAGCTATCGATGCTGGCCGCCGCAATCGTCTGGGGCTTCGTACAGCTTGTCGCCGCCGCGCAAGCCGCGAACCTGCAGTACGGCCTCAGATGGGCTGCGAGCCCGCGCGACACCGAGATGCCGCCGCTCAAGCCCATCCCCGGCCGCCTCAACCGAAATTTCCGCAACTACATGGAGACGTTTCCGTTCTTTGCCGCAGCGATCCTCATCTCTCACGCCGCAGGCGTTCACAATGAGCTGACTTATTGGGGATCGATCGCCTATCTTGGCGGACGCATCGCCTACACCGCGCTTTACCTATCCGGCATACCTCTCGTCCGCTCGCTGTTCTGGAATATCGCCAGCTTTGGCATGCTTGCTGTCTTGGCAGCGCCTTTCGTGCCTCACTGAAGCGGCGAGATGCTACGTGGCCTTTGCCGCGATGCCTTCACGCCCGCTTCCCGCCCCGCCTGGTCATTGGCGCGTTACGACGCTCGCGTTTGCCGCGCGCGATTTCCGTCGCCAGCGCATCCAGCTTCGGCTCCCAGAAATTGCGGAACTGACCGACCCATGCATCCACCGCTTGGAGCCCGGCAGCATCGACCGAATAGAGCCGTCGTTGCGCCTCCGCGCGAACCGTGGCGAAGCCGCTCTCGCGCAGCACCTTGAGGTGCTGCGACACGGCGGCCTGCGTGATCCCGAACTCCGCCCCGATCACTTCGACGACCTTGCCGGAGGCCATCTCGCCGGGCGCAAGCAGCTCGAGGATGCGACGGCGGACGGGGTCGGCGAGGACCTCGAAGATTTGCATCAGCTTCCTGTGCCCGGATGCGCCGCGTCGGGCGGCGTCTCGCCGCGATAGAAGGCGATGGTGCGGTCCGAGCGCTGCTTCGCGGTGGCAGGATCCACGCCGCTTGCGACATGCGCTGCGCGCCAAGACTCGCCGCTGCTCGTCATGAATTCCTTGCCCGCGGGAGAGCCCATCCATGCCTCAGCCGTCTCATGGTCGACCGATGCCCCGGTCGCAACATATCGCTCCAGCCCCGCAATGGCGAGATCCCAGCCGATCCCGACTGCCCCTGGACCGAACTGATTCCAATGATCCTCGATCATCGCGGTGTGCTCAAGCGTCAGCCGCGCCTGGCTTCGTTCTGCCGTCAGCTTGACGTCGATCCAGCTCATCGCGCCGCCGAATTCCCACGTCGCCGCAAAATGGGTCGGCGGCGTACACGCCGTGATGGTCCCGCCGGCATTCCCCTTGAGCTGGTACTTTCCGCCGAGCCGGAGATCTCCCTCGACCGGCAAGAACCAGCGCGGAATGCGTTGTTCGCTGGTCACTGCGTCCCAGAGATCGTCGACGCTGGTTTCGTAAAGCCGCGTCAGTATCACCGCACTGGCCGCTTTCCCGTCCTTGTCGAAATTCCTCACCGAACGCGTAACCAGCCCCAATACCCTGACGACGTCGATCTCCATGGCGCTCCTCCTCGTCGTTTCGTGCCAGGATGAATATCGGTTGAAGCTAATATAAGTCAACTCTTATATTCAGGGAAAATGCCGCTCAGATATTTCCCCGGCGGTTTGCCGAGCGCCTTCTTGAACATGGTGATGAAGGCCGCGACGGAGTCGTAGCCGAGATCGGCGGACACCTGCTGGACGCTCGCGCCGGACGTCAGCTCCCGCAAGGCGACGATCAGATGCAATTGCTGGCGCCAGCGCCCGAAGCTCAAGCCCGTCTCCCGGACGACGAGACGCGCGAGGCTGCTCTCGCTCAGCGCGACGCGATCGGCCCATTCGGCCAGCGTCCTGCGATCGGAAGGGTTTTTCGCCAGCGCTGCGGCAATCTTCTTCAACCGCGGCTCGGGCGAGAGCGGCAGATGAAGCTGCTGAACGGGCATGCGGGGAAGCTCGCGCAGAAGGACGCTGGCCAGAAGGTCCACCCTCGCCTCGTCATCCGCGATCTGATCGGACAATTCGACGATCACTTCACGCAGCAGCGGGGAGATCGAGAGCGTGCAGCAACGATCCGGCAGGTCCACGCGGTCAGGCTCGATATAGACGAAGAACAGCCGGGCATTTTCTGTCGCGAGGTTGCTGTGCTGCATGCCCCCGGGCACCCACACTGCGCAATGCGGCGGCACCATCCACAGACCGGTGGGAATGCGGCATGTCACGGCGCCTCCCAGCGCAAAGACAAGTTGCCCCTTCCGGTGCCTGTGATCGGGCACCTCGCCCTTGGTCCCGATCACGTCGACGCGCACCGCGATAACGGGCGCGGAGACATCATCCACGTCGAGATCAGGCCATGGAAAACGGAGCGGCTGCCGCATGCTTGCCGGTTTTTAGCAATCGATTGGCAGAATATCTAAATCGAGCGAACAAGAAAGTCGATAGGATCTCGGCGTGGCAGCGGTTTCGCTGTGGCCATCCTTCGAGACGCCCGCGTCGGCGGGCTCCTCAGGATGAGGTCTTGTTTCGCGGCACAATCGCAAATCCTCATGGTGAGGAGCCCGCTCTCAGGCGGGCGTCTCGAACCATGAAGGCCAAGCTTTGTGTGCGAATGCCCTGGAGATGTGACCATGCATGGTTCCACAAGTGTGACAGCAGCCGGGCTGCAACGAGTGGTCCGCACGCAAGCAGGCTTCGTGCGTGGCGGCCCGCGCGATGCAAGCGGCGTGATCGCGTTCAAAGGCATTCCCTACGCAGCACCGCCGGCCGGACCTCTGCGTTGGTGCGCACCGCAACCGCCGGCGCCCTGGGATGGCGTGCGCGATGCGCGCGTGTTCGGCGCGGGCTGTCTATCGGCGCTCGAAAACGACCAGCGGCCGGGACCGCGCGACGAGGATTGCCTCTATCTCAACGTCTGGACCGGGGCGAAGCGCGCGGATGAGAAGCGGCCCGTGATGGTGTGGATTCACGGCGGCGGCTTTCAGTTCGGCTCCTCGGCCAATCCTGCAACCGATGGCAACGCGCTAGCAGTGAAAGGTGTCGTCGTCGTCAGCTTCAACTACCGCCTCGGCATCTTCGGCTTCCTCGCCCATCCCGATCTCGACATGGAGGCGCCATCAGGCAATTACGGCCTGCAGGATCAACTGGCGGCGCTGCGCTGGGTCAAGGCCAACATCGCCGGCTTTGGCGGCGACCCCGACAACGTCACCCTGTTCGGCGAATCCGCCGGCGCCATGGCCGTCGGCATCTTGATGGCCTCTCCGCTCGCGCACGGACTGTTTCACAAGGCCATTGGACAGAGCGGCGCGTTCTGGGACGGCAAGCACGGCCCACTCCAGGGCTTTGAAGAAGCCCGCGCGCGTGGTCTGGCTTTTGCCCGGCAACGGGGCAACGGGTCGATCGCAGCTTTGCGCAGCATGCCGGCCGATCGATTGAATGCAGCCGCGCCATGGAGTTTCAGGACCAGCCCGGTCGTGACGGCCTTCTCGCCGAGTATCGATGGTCATGTTGTGCCTGATGTGCCCGCACGGCGATTCCTTCGCGGCGAACAGATGCACATCCCGCTGCTGGCAGGCTGGAATGCCGCCGAAGAATTTCCTTTCCGTTCGCAGTCACTCCCCGACCAATCGGCGCAAGCCTTTGTCGCCGCGGCTGAGGCGATGTTCGGCAAGGAGCGCATGGCCGATTTCCTGAGGGTCTATCCCGCGGCGACCGACGCGGAGGCCAGGACTTCCGCGGCGGCGCTTAACGGCGACTATGTGGTCGGGGAGCAATGCTGGCAGTGGCTGCGTCTGCATCGGCGCGGGCGACAAGCGCCGGTCTACGGCTATCACTTCAGCTATACCTCGCATTACACGCCGATCGCCTCGCACGTCACTGAAATTCCGTTCGTGTTCGGCACACTGACACCGCAACAGGTGATCGGCAGCTCGGCACCGCCGGCCGAAGAGGACCGCGCGCTGGCGCGGACCATGATGGCCTATTGGGTCAATTTCGCCGCGCATGGCGATCCCAACCGATCGGACCTGCCACCCTGGCCCGCCTATGACGAGAACGACGTCGTGCAGATCCTGGGCAAACCGATCGAATCCCGCCCCAATCCGCAAGCCGCCCGCTTCCGCTTCCTCGATAGCTTCAGGCAGGACGGCATTTTGCCGATGCGCTGGCGGGAGCTGCCGTGAGGCGGCCTCACCCGCCCGCCATCAGCTGCTTCGCCAGCGCCATGTAGGCCGGCAGCGTCACGGGGTCGTTGGCGGCGTTGCCCGCTACGGGGTGCGAGGCGTAGCGCGCGATCACCATCTCGGCCTTGGGATCGATATAGATGCCCTGGCCGTGAACGCCGCGCGCCATATAGGCGCCGTGGGCGTTGTGCGTGACCCACCATTGATTGCGATAGGACGTACCTGTTAGCGTGGTGTAGCCGGCCGGCTTGAATTTTTCGGGATCGCCGCCGCGCACGATGTCCTCGACGACAGACGAAGGCACGATCTGCCGGCCGTTGAAGCGGCCGTGATTGCGCATGGTCTCGCCGAAGCGGGCGAGGTCGCGCAAGGTGGTCGACAGGCCGCCGCCGCCGCTTTCGGTGCCGATGCGATCGACGTGGTAATGCGCGTCTTCCTCCGCGCCCATCGGCTGCCAGATCCGCTCGGAGAGCAGATCGGACAACGTCATGCCGCTGACGCGGCGGATGATCCAGGCCAACGCGTCGGTGTTGACGGTCTTGTAGGCAAAGGCCTTGCCGTGCTCGCCCTGCTTCTTCTGCGCGACCAGGAAATCGAAGATGGTGGTCGCACCGTCATAGCCGGGTGGAATCGGCGCCATGCCGTTGGCGCGCCGCAGTCCCCACACATGCGAGTTCTTGTCGGTATAGACCTCCGTGTATTCGAGCCCGGTGGTCATATCCATGACCTCGTGCACGCGCGCATCGCCGAAGGCGCTGGCCTTCAGCTCAGGCACATACTCCGCGACAGGCGCCTGCCGATCGATCTTGCCCTCGGCGACCAGAATGCCGGCGAGCACGCCCGTGAACGACTTCGTCACCGACATCGCGATATGCGGCTTGTGCGGCTTCAACGCGCCGAAATAGCGCTCATAGATCAGCTTGCCCCGGTGCAGCACGGCGATGCCGTCGGTGTAAGTCTCGTCGAGCATCTTCGCGAACGTGATGGGACGCCCGTCCATCGTGACGCAGGCGACCGCGCCGATGTCGTGGTCCTCGCGCGGCAGCGCCGACGCAGGCCCCGCCCCGCGCCAGACGTTCACGATCGGCACCAGCTGGCGGATGTTGCTCCAGGCCCAGCGCAGCTCGGGGAAGCTGCGGAACGAGCCGTCCTGGAAACTGATGGTGCGGTCGGGGGAAGGCGGGAAGCCTTTCATCCAGCCGAGTGTTTCGGGATCGGTTTCGGCGGCGCTTGCGGGCGGCTGAGTCGGGGCGGTGGCGGCGGACATCAATATTGGGCTCCGGAAGCGAACGACGGGATTTCGTATCATGGCGATTGGTGGCGAACATCCCGTGTTTGCGCCGAGGTGACCGTCGTCGTGCGCTTGGCGGGTTCGTCGTCAGGTCAGGCGCACCGACATGCCACCGTCAACCGTCATGGGACTGCCCGTCATGAACGATGCCCGGTCGCTCAGGAGAAAAACCGCCGCCTGCGCGATCTCCTTGGGACTCGCCATCCGCTTCATCGGGTGGAGCCCGGCGATAAAATTCAGGGCGTCGGGATTTCCTTCGCCTGCCGCCGGGGTGATGGTCCCTCCAGGCAGAAGCGCGTTGACGCGAATGCCTTCGGCCGCATGCTCGGCGCCCAGCGATTGAGCCAGGCCGATCAGTCCTGCCTTGGAGGCTGCGTACGCCGCCATTCCCGGCATGCCGCCGTTGCTGAACCCAACGAAGGACGACGTGAAAACGATCGAACCGCCGCCCTGCTTGCGCAGCGCCGGGAACTGCGCCTTTGCGCTGAGGAACGCCGAGGTGAGATTCACCGCGAGCACATCGGTCCAGTTTTCGACGCTCATCTCGGGGACCGGCGTCATCTCGCCGACGATGCCGGCATTGTCGAAAGCGCCGTCAAGTTTTCCGAACGTCGTGACGGCGTGCTCGACAAGGCGGGCAGCATAGCCGGTGTCCCGAACGTCGCCCGCAAGAAAAGTCGCGCGCCCTCCGGCGCTCTCGATGCTTGCAACAACCGCCTGCAGCTCGGGGACGCGACGAGCCCCGAGCACCACATCGGCGCCTTCGAACGCGAACAGCGACGCCGCGGCAGCACCGATACCGCTGCTGGCGCCGGTTATGATGATCGTCTTGTTTGCCAGTTCCACCGCGAGACTCTCCTGATGTCAAACAGGATCCGAACAAGACATCAGGCACCGGCGAGCTGCCACCCGTTTCCCGAGTTGAACGCGGGAGCGGATCGCGGCGGACTTGATCGGGGAATGGCGGCCTGTCGGTTTCCGTGATTGGAAGCGACAGGCCGCCGTCAGCGGTCGCTACTTCAGCGGCAAGAAAACGTCCGCAACAGTCTCGTGCTCCGGCACCTCCGGGAAGAAGCTCAGCCGCTGGCAATAGATCGGGAAGTCGCGGGCTTCCTCGCCGCTGGCTGGAAGCCAGTCGCGATAAAGAAAGAGCGCGGCAGGCTCCAGATTGTCGGTGTAGCCGACGACGCGCAGCACCGCGCAGCGCCCGCCAGGGATCTCGCCGGTCTTGATCTCTTCGCCGTTCGCCGCGATCGGCTGGTCGGTGCCGACACAAAGGTCGATGCTGTATTCGTCCCGCTGCGCCGGACGCCTCTCGGAATGCCAAACAGTGAAGGTCGGACTTGTCCTGGGATGCAGGTTCGCCGCCTTGCGCCACGCGATGAAGCGCTGGATGGTGGCGGGAAGCGTCGCCGGGTCGCCGCGATGCTCCATGATTGCCACCGGCGTCGGGGGCACATCACGGATCGTCACGTCGTTGGTGGTAAAAATCTTCTGCATGAGCTTGCTCCTGGCATTGTCGAGAGGCCCCAAGGCCGCAAGCCACGGCTCCCAGTCGGGAGACTTCCGGAAGGACGACGGCGATTGCCCGAACCGTTGCCGAAAGGCGCGAGCGAAGGCATCCGGTGCATCGTAACCGGCATCCATCGCAATCTCCGTCACATCAAGGGCGTCCATATAGGCTAGTTGATGCGAAGCGCGCTTCATGCGGGCCAGCTGGACATAGCGATGCACTGATAATCCGAAGGTTGCCGAGAACTGCCGGTGGAAATGATACTTTGAGAAAGCCGCAACAGCACTCACCGTGTCCAGATCCAGATCACCGTCGAGATGCCGATCGATATGATCCAGCACCCGTCGCATCCGGTCCTGATAGTTTTGCAGCGCCGCCTTCATCGTCCCTCCTCCGTGGCGGCTCCATCTAGTCGCTGACGGCAATGACACGCTCGACCGATCTTGCGGTTTGGCCGAGTCTGGCCAATCCTAGTTCGAATGACCACGCCGATTGCAAGCACCTTCCTCTCCGCGCTAAACTGTCGGAACCCCCTTGACCCACAAGTGGCGTTCCCCTTCGAGCCGACTTCCCGAACATGCACGAGCTGACGCCCGACTTCGAACGCTTTATCCGCGATCTCGAGGACTTCAATCGTGGCTGATGCGGTCAGCGGCCATCCGGGCTGCGGCTTCGGGGAATTCTCATTCGCAAACGGAATCCAAGCATGAATGCAACTCTATCCATCGTCGTCCTGGCTGCCGAGCTCCTCATCAGCGCGTTGGGCGCGTTCGTGTCAATTGCCGCGCTTGGCTTTGCGGGAGAGGTCACGCGATCCAGGGATTTGACCGCCTTTGGCTGGGTCCTGGGGGCGCTTTACTTCGTTGTCGCCTTTACGCCCCTCGTCGCAACCGCATGGGTGGCGCACAGAAGGTTTGTTTCAGACAAAGCATTCCCGGTGCTGGAGGTCATTTCGTCGCCGTACCTGGTGCCGGTGGTGCTGTGGGTTGGCGCAGCGATTTTCTGCATTGGGCTGTTGGCATTTCAAAACGGCGCGGGGCTGGCGCCGCGGTAGCGAGACGCGAAGCGATACCCTTCGGGCCAGGCGAGTCGCAGGCGTCCACGAGGATAGCGGCGGTCAAGGTATCAAAGAGCGCTGGGACGATCGATATCGAATACGTCGATCTGTCGGTCCTCGAACAGATCCTCCAGCGCTTCGGGCCCGTTCGCCAGCGCGTAGTCCCGCTCGGCGTCCGAAATAGGTAGCACCTGCAGCCAGGCGACGGACTTGGCCGAGAAGGACTGTGTTTCAAGGTTCCACAAGAACGGAGAGATGAGCATGGCGTGCTTCATCTCGCGCCCTTCGCCATACAGTTCCAGGGCTCGCGGAATGACGACGCCGGGCAAGGGTGTGATTTCGCCCTTCTTGATGCTGAAAGCGCAGGTCGCGATCATGTTGGCGCCCTCGGCGCATTCCGTCGCCAGAGCCAGCAAAATCTCGACGCCCAGGGCCTTGCCGCCGGACGTCAGGCCTGTCTTCGCGTCGGAGAGCGCGAGGCTGGCATAGGTGGAAACGCCTCCTGCCGGGACGTTCTTGATGATCATGATATCGACGTCGCAGACGTGGGCATCATCCCAATATTTCGTAACCGTCGGTGAGCCCTGCGTAGCATCTCTCAAATAGCGGGCGAGAGATCTGTTGTCTTCCGAAACCACCATGGCTCCTCACGTCAAATCCAAGATCGTCGGCAGTCATATCTTCACCGTGATGACTGCGAGCATACGATCATCGCTCTGTCCTGTCGTGCGACCTCGGTATAGACGGGGCCGGTGGTCATATCCATGACCTCGTGCACGCGCGTCGCCAAAGGCGCTGGCCTTTAGCTCCGGCACAGCCGCGCATCCAGCCGCTTGCAGACGCACCAGTGTTGACATCGCCGAAAGTGTGTAATAGTGATGGTTACACACAAACGAGATCGTCATGCCGACCAGCACCCGCTTCGCCGTTGCCGTTCATATCCTCACCGGACTTGCCGTGAGCGACGGAAAGCCGCTGCGGTCCGAGGATCTCGCCTGGTCGGCCAACACCGGTGCCGTCGTCATCCGCGGGCTTTTGTCCCGCCTGAGCGATGCCGGGCTGACGCGTTCGCAGCTCGGAGCGGGTGGCGGCTCCTTGCTGGCGAAACCGGCAAAGAAGATACGGCTGCTCGATGTCTATGCGGCGGTCGAGGACACCGAGCTGTTTTCGCTGCACCGGACCCCGCCCTGCGAGAGTTGCGCGGTCGGCGGCAATATCATCGCGGCGATACAACCCGCCCTAGACCGCGCGCGCAAAGCGCTCGAGGCTGAACTCGCAAAAACGACAGTGGCGGATGTTGCAGCCGAGGTGGCGCGGCTGGGCAAGTTCTCCATTCCGCTCGCCTGGTGATTTGTTTTGCTCTTAAATGTAATCGTGTCATCGACACATAATATCTTCAATGCCGAACGGCATCGATCAGTAACGACCGACCAGCCTTCGGGGCGCTGGCGGTCCTTCTTTCAAGCCCCTCACCTCACAGGAGTCCATCATGAGTATTGGTATCATCGGTTCTGGCGCCCTCGGCTCGAACCTCGCACGCGCTCTCGCCAGGAAAGGCATCTCGGCCACTATCTCCAACAGCCGCGGACCGGAATCGCTGGCGTCGCTGATTCAGGAGTTCGGCCCTTCAATCAAGGCCGGCACCGTGCAAGAGGCAGCCGGCGCCGATATCGTAATCGCCGCCATCCGCTGGACTGATGTGGAGAAGGTGTTCAGCCGCTTGCCGGCCTGGAACGGTCGCATCGTCGTCGACGCCACCAATCCGGTGGAATTCCTCGATCCCAACTCGGCGGATGCGAAGGACCCGAGCAACCCGCTCGCGGCCTACGGCATCAAGGCCGTCGATCTCGGCGACAAGCATTCGAGCGAGGTCTTCAGCCAGTTCGTTCCGGGCGCCCGCGTGGTCAAGGCATTCAACCATAACGACGTCGCGGCGCTGTCGAATCCGGACGTTGCGGGTGGCCGGCACGTACTGTTCTATTCGGGCGATGACGCTGCCGCAAAGGCCGAGGTTCGCAAACTCATCGAAGGCACCGGCTTCTTCCCGGTGGATCTGGGCTCGCTCGAGGTCGGCGGACGATTGGCAACACTGCCCTTCGGCGCGCTGGCCGCGCACAACTTCATCAAGATCTAGCAGGCGCCGGAACGAAAAAGGGGAGCCCGCATGTCGCGGGCTCCCTCTCTCGTACATGCCGACGTCAGCCGGCTCTCAGTGGCCGGCAGGCTCCAACGCCTTCTGCACCATCGCGGTGTTGACATATTGCGTCATGCTGGCGATCTTGCCGTCCTTCAGCAGATAGAGATGCGCGAAATTGGCGCGCATGGATTTGCCCGTCGCCTTGTAGGTCCCGGAGTAGACGCCGAAGGCGGCGACGCGGTCGCCGTCTTCGAGATAGGTGTGAACATCGGCGCGGTAGCCGGTCCATTCGGTGGCGAGACGCCGGAATACGCCTGATATGATCGCGTCGGGTCCGACATAGGTGCCCGCGTACGGAAACCCTTCCGCTTCGGTCCACGCGGCATCGGGAGCGAGAGCGGCCAGGAGATTCCGGCCGTTCTGTTCCGACGATGATCCCTCATAGGTGGCGCGGATCAGATCGAGGTTGCGAGCCATCTCAGCCCCACTTCATCTCGCCGGTGGCGACCTTGGCGCCGATGTCGAGCGCAACGCCCATGCCGAGGCCGGGGAAGCGCGCTTCCATCGCTGCCTTGAGCGCGGCGGAATCCTTGGCCTTGGCCAGCTCTTCGTCAAACGCCTTGAGGTAAGCGATGGTGTGCTCGACACCGGACAGGTCGGTCTTCGCATCCACCGACAGATGGCCGGGCACGACAATCGCCGGCTTGCGCGCCGCGATCTTTTCGAGATTGGCGATCCAGGCCCCGCGCTGCTCCTTGGTCGGCGTGTCGGCGGTCCAGACATGGACGCCGGAGAAGATCAGCACGCCGCCGAACACCGCGTTGAGCGAGTGCACGAACAGATAGCGCCGGTTGACCAGGCCGTCTGCGCCGACGATCTCGATGCTCTCGCCGTCCACGCTGAGCGTCTTGCCGTCGAACGCTTCGGGGATCACCACATCGGCGAGCACCTGCGGGCCGTTCGCCTTGAGCTGCGGTCCCCAGACCGCAAGCTTCTTTTCCACACTGGCGTTAATGGCCGCCACCGTCGCGGGCGCCGCCAGCACGCGTGCCTCGGGGAAGACCGCCTTGATGGCGCCGAGGCTGAAGTAATAATCCGGGTCCGACTGGGTGATGTAGATGGTGGTGAGCTTCTTGCCGGTGGCCTTGATGGCGTCTGCGACAGCCTTGCCATCTGACAGCGTGAAGCCGCCATCGATCAGTACGGCTTCGCTCGGCCCGGACACCAGAACGGGAGCCCGGAAGAAACCGTTCTGTCCGGCTGGAAAATGCTTCCAGGTGAGCCCGCCGGCGGCATGGCCAAGCCCTGCGGGTGCGAAGAGTGCGGCGGCGCCCGCGGCGAGAGTGGTTTTCATGATGGTTCTCCTTGTCGGCATGTTGGTCTCCTGGTGCTGGTCTGGGATCGCGAAATTCAAACTGGATGGTCCGGTCTCTGTTGAGCGCGGCGCTCAGGCCGCCTTGAGTCCGTCGACGAGGACGTCGAGGCTGCCGAACAGCGCGCTCGCCTGCATCAGGCGGCGATCATGGCCCGTCCCTACGATGAGGGCCGGGACACCGTTGACGCCGAACCGGCGCATCTCGGCACGCGCAGCCTCCAGGCGCGCGCGGTAGGCGATGATCAATGCGGTGTCGGGGCTCGCCAGACGCGCGGCAACCTCAGGCAAATTCATCGTGCGCAGCACGTCCGACAGAACGGAGATATCCGTGCTGTCGCGGCCCTCGACATAGCGGACGAGCTGGAAGGCCTTCAGCGCCGCGAACTCCCGATCCGGGGCCATGAGCGCGACTGCCGTGAGCGCCAGTGTCGTCGGGCCGGAATCGAACAGGCGCGTGCGGTCGCCCAGCACATCGCGGCGATAGGCTTCGCTGAAGGGCTGGCCGCTCAAGCGCGAAATCCGCTGGTCGTTGCTCCAGGCATAAGCGGCAAAGCCGTCGTCCATCGGACGCGCGCCCTCGCCGGCAAACAGGCCTGTCGGCGCAAGTTCGACAGCGAAATCCGGCCGGGCGACGAGCTGTTCGAGCAGCGCGGCGGCGCCGTAGCACCAGCCGCAGAGCGGATCGAACAGGTAGGTGATGGGAATGGGCGCGGACATGGCGATCTCCTTGAACCGCAATGTGGCACGCGCACATTGGTAGATAAATATCAACAGAATATACAGAATGTATGCTATTGACTGACAATAGATGACCGGACGAGCCATGAACCTGAACCGCCTCGCCTATTTCGCAGCCGTCGTGGACACCGGATCCTTCACGCGGGCAGCCGAACGGCTCGGCATCACCAAGGCCGTGGTGAGCCAGCAGGTGGCGCAGCTGGAGCGCGACCTCGGCACCAGCCTGCTCGTGCGCACGACGCGCCGGGTCCATCCGACCGAGGCGGGCCGGACGTTTCATGCGCGCTGCGTCATGATCCTGCGCGAAGCGGAGGATGCCTTCGACGAGCTCGCCCAGGCAGCCGCCGAGCCGACCGGCACATTGCGGATCACGGCGCCCAACGACTACGGCACGGCCGTCGTCGTTGCCGTCGTCACCGCCTACGCGGCGCGCTATCCCAACTGCCGCGTGGAGTTGACGCTCGAAGATCAGACGGTCGATCTCGCCTCAGGCCAGATCGACATGGCGATCCGTGTCGGCTGGCTGGTCGATTCCAGCCTGCAGGCGCGCAAGACCGGATCGTTCCGGCAATGTCTGGTCGGCGCTCCCGCGTTCACGGATCGGATCGCCGCCGCGCGCGATCCCGACGACATCGTCACGCTGCCGTTCATCGCCAACATGGCGCTGCGCGAGCCGCTGCTGTGGCAGTTTTCGCGCGGCGATCTCGATCGACGCGCTGTGCGGCTGCAAGCAAGCATCGCGATCGACACGACGCCGGGGGTACTCGCGGCCGTGCTCGCCGGCGGCGGCCTTTCGGTGCTGCCAGACTTCCTGGTGGCCGACGATCTCGCGGCGGGCCGCCTCATTCACATCCTGCCGCAATGGCAACTGCCATCCGGCGGCATTCACACGGTCTACCCCGCGGCCCGCTTCCGGCCGCCCAAGGTGACGGCGTTCGTGGAGATGCTGATCGCGGCTCAGCGACAGGCGGGTTCGGTTGGGGCGGAGTAGCGGTGGGCAGCCAATTAGAGGCCACGCCCTCCCTATGCCTGCGCGATGATCAGGACGGCGGCAGCTCGTCGAAGGGATCATGCACGGGTACGCCGAGCGGCAGGAAATGCCTCGCGTTGCGTGACAAGACCGTCAACGAGTGCTGACGCGCAGTTGCGGCAATCATGATATCGGCAAATCCCGGAGAATGCCCCTGCCCTCGCGCGCGGTCCGACAATTGTCCGGCGATCCGCGCAGTGGGGGTATCGAACGCCAGGATTCGATCCTCATACAGGTGCAGCACGGCTTCCAGCCGTTGAGCCAAATCTCTACTCCTGCGCGTGGCTTTCTCGCGTCGCAATTTGGCTATTCCGTCCTCAACCTCCGCAATCGTCACGACGGACAAGAACAAGGAGGCGGATTGCGCATCCATCCACGCGACGAGTGCCGCAGGCGTCGGCCGGTTCGGCGAGGCGGCAGATATGACATTGGTATCGACGAGATACACGTCTCAGAAGTCGGTCTTGCGCAGCTTGGCGCGATTACGCGTCGGCACATCGCCGGCCCGCACGGGGGCCGCCATCAGCAGGCGCCCGAAGCTCGGCACCTGCGACAGACGCCGCCACTCCTCATAGCTCAAGACCACCGCCTGCTTTTTACCGTGACGCGTGATGATCGCGGGCTTGCCATCGACCGCTTCATCGACGACCGCGGAGAGGTTAGCCTTTGCGTCACGAAGCTGAATCTCTCGCATGAGTCCTCCAATATGACTACAGTAGTCATATTGGAGGGCGGCTTGTATTTCAAGGCATTCCCGGCCGACCACCGGACGGCATCCGAATGGACCGACCTGCCCCGTCAGTCGCGCGATACGGACAGCCCCGCGAGAAGCGGCGCGTACGCGGCGAGCCTGCGGGATACGAACTCGGTGAAGAGCCGCACGCGCTTGGTCTTGCGTGTCTCGCCCTGTGTGAGGAGCCAAACCGTTCCGTACATGTGTAGCTCGGTGCCCGGCACCCTCACCAGCAGGGGGTCGGCATCGCCGACGAAGCACGGCAGCGTCGTGATCCCGAGCCCTTGCCGGACCGCAGCGATCTGCGTCCCGGCGTCTGAGGTCCTGAATGGAACGCCCGTGGTGCGGACCTCGCCCGCGCTGGCCCAGTCCGGGATGCCGTGCATGCTGATGACGATCCAGCGCAAGGGATCAGGCGCGCCCGCGCGCCAGGCGGCCAGCCGATCCCTGGATATGTAGACGGCGCCGAACAGCTCCGGTCCCTTCATGCCGTGAAGATTTTGCGGGAGGGTTTTGCGGTCATAGACGACGCGGATCGCGACGTCGGCCTCCCGGTTGGTCAGATTAGCCAGCTCGCCGGCCGACAAGATATCCATCTCGATATCAGGATGCAGGCGCGCAAAATCGGCGAAATCGGGCATCAGCAGGTGCGTCGCAAGCGGCGGCGCCAGCGTCACCCGCAGACGCCCACGCACGCTCTGGTCGCGCCCGAACACACGCGTCTCCAGCAGGTGTGAGGAGGCTTCCATCTGGTCCGCGAATTCGAGGACCTCCTCGCCCGCAGCCGTCAGGCGGTAGCCCGAAGGCAGCTTTTCGAACATCTGCACCCCGAGGCGTTCCTCGAGCTGGGCGATGCGTCGCAGCACGGTCGCGTGGTTCACACCGAGGTGCTCGGCGGCCGCCCGCACCGAGCCTCCGCGCGCGACGGCTAGAAAATAGCGAACGTCATCCCAGTCGATCATGGTGCAATCCCGCACCGCGCGGTGCGCCTTCCAAAGCCCGGATCTGACGCCTCCTACAGCAGTCCGAGGGGTCATCATAGCCAGTTCCGACAAATACGACCCAGTTCCGAACGGCGGACCGTCGCGGCTGGCGTCGGACGCGCGGCCGGATCGATTTTGCACCACCGATGTGCGCGCTTCCGCACTCAACGCCTGACGCCGGCGGACCTATGTCGGGGACGTCGGGGGCAGATGCTGTCCCGGCACCACGACAGGAGAAATTATGGGAAAGCTTGACGGCAAGGTTGCAGTCATCACGGGTGGCGCGACCGGCATCGGCCGCGCCGCGGCAAGGCGCTTCATCGAGGACGGCGCCTTCGTCTTCATCTTCGGCCGCCGGCAGCAAGCGCTCGACGCGGCCGTCGCCGCCCTCGGGCCCAATGCCCGCGCGGTGAAGGGCTCGGTCTCGGATGAGCCCGACCTCGACCGACTCTACGCGGCGGTGAAGGCTGAGCGCGGAACCCTCGACATCGTCTTCGCCAATGCCGGCGCGGGAAGCCAGCTTGCGCTCGGCAAGATCACCGCCACGCATATCGACGAAACCTTCGACACCAATGTGAAGGGGACGATCTTCACGGTGCAGAAGGCGCTGCCGCTGATGCGCCGGGGCGGTTCGATCATCCTGACCGGATCGAGCGCCGGCACCACGGGCGCGCCGGCCATGAGCGCCTACAGCGCGAGCAAGGCGGCCGTGCGTAACCTCGCGCGGACCTGGGCGGAGGACCTGAAGGGCAGCGGCATCCGCGTCAACGTGCTGTCGCCCGGGGCGACTGCGACCGAACTCGCGAAGGAAGCGTTGGGCGAAGAGGGACAGAAGGTCTTCGCCGCGATGACTCCGCTGCAGCGCATGGCCGATCCCTCGGAGATCGGAGCCGTCGCGGCCTTTCTCGCCTCGTCGGACAGCAGCTTCATGACCGCCAGCGAAGTCGCCGTCGACGGCGGCCTGGCGCAACTCTGATCCCGGCGCAGTCCCGCGCCTGGCCCACACACACAACGAAGGAAGAAAGATCATGAAAAAACTAGAAGGCAAGATCGCAGTCATCACCGGCGGCAGCAGCGGGATCGGGCTGGCCACAGCCAAGCGCTTCGTGGACGAAGGTGCGCATGTCGTGATCACCGGACGACGCGAGAAAGAACTGAAGGAAGCCACGGCCTTCATCGAGAGAAACGTGACGACGGTCATCGGCGACGTGTCGCGCCTGGAAGATCTGGACCGGCTCTATGCCGTCGTGAAAGAGAAACATGGTCACATCGACATTCTCTTCGCGAACGCGGGCGCGGGAACGATCGCACCGCTCGCGATGGCTACCGAGGCCCATTTCGACCAGACCTTCGACGTCAACGTGAAGGGGCTGTTCTTCACCGTGCAGAAGGCCCTCCCCCTCTTCAGGGACGGCGGTTCGATCATCCTGAACTCTTCGGTGTCGAACGTGAAGGGGTTGCCAGGGTTCAGCGTCTACGCCGCGAGCAAGGCGGCGGTGCGCAGCTTCTCGCGCGCCTGGACGCTGGAGCTGAAGGACCGCAAGATCCGTGTCAACACGATGAGCCCCGGACCAACCGAAACCCCTGCCCTGGAAACAACGACGGGCTTGACCGCCGAGCAAGCCAAGCAAGCCGCCGCCGGATTTGCTTCACAGGTCCCGATGGGTCGCAGGGGCAAGCCGGAGGAAATCGCGGCTGCCGTCACGTTCCTCGCCTCCGATGAAAGTTCTTACGTCACCGGCGTGGATCTCGCCGTCGATGGCGGCATGGCGCAGGTCTGACCGCGCCATCGACACAAGATCGGAGAAACATCATGAGCTACGCAATTATCGGCTTCGGCCATATCGGCCAGGCCCTGGCCAGGGCGTTTGCCCGCAATGGCATCGAAGTATCCGTTGCAACCACGCGCGACCCGGAAAGCTTTGCATCCGCCGCGGCCGCGATCGGACCCACGATCATTCCCAAAAAGCTGGCGGACGCCGTCAAGGCGGACATCATCGTTTTGGCCGTCCGTTTCGAGTCGCACCAGGATGTCGCGAAGGCGCTGCCCACCTGGCAGGGCAAGACGATCGTCGATGTGACCAATGCCTACGGCGTGCCGCCTGAGAAACTGGGAGGACGACCTTCTTCCAAGGCCCTCGCGCAAGCCTTCACCGGCGGTCGACTGGTCAAGGGCTTCAACCATTTGGGTGCT
Source organism: Bradyrhizobium sp. MI1.10 (assembly GCF_055811035.1). Lineage (NCBI taxonomy): Bacteria > Pseudomonadati > Pseudomonadota > Alphaproteobacteria > Hyphomicrobiales > Nitrobacteraceae > Bradyrhizobium > Bradyrhizobium sp. MI1.10. The sequence continues at coordinate 65,816 of NZ_JBVVPN010000027.1, read as the reverse complement.
GCCGTGCTTGGCCAGGATCCGGCCGTCCATGGTGGCAGGAGAGTCGTATTCCTGGCGAGCGACGACGACGCTGCCGCAGCGGAAATTGTCGCGCTTGCGGAAAAGCTCGGCTTCGCGCCGATCAAACTCGGCGGGCTTTCCGAAGGCGGACTGCTCGTGCAGGCGCGCGGAAACAGCTGGGGCCACCTGATCTTCAAGGATCTGGTCAAGTTCGGCTGATGAACACGGGGACACGAAGCATGCGATCGGATCGCGCGCGATCCGATCCGAGCGAAACGGAGAAATTCCCATGAGTATCGAGAAGAACATCCAGACCGTGAAGGACTTCTTCGCCGCGATCGGCCGTGGCGACAGAGAGGCTCTGCTGGCGCTGGTCACTGAGGACATCGAGTGGATCATTCCGGGCGAGGACTGGCCGCTGGCCGGAACGCATCGCGGGCACGACGGGGTGACGGATCTGCTGGAGACGGCATCCAGGTCGGTCGAAACGTCCACCGAACCCCGGGAGTTCGTCGCGCAAGGCGACCGGGTCCTGGTCGTCGGCTTCGCGAAGGGGAAGATCAAAGCCACGAACAAGACGTTTAGGGACGACTGGGTCTTCGCCATAACGTTCGCAACGGCAAACTGACGAACATCAGGGAATACATCGACACGCAGGCACTGGCACGAGCCGCGCGCGTGTCGAATGCCTAAGCCTAAAGGAGATCCAGATGTACGACCAATCCAAGCTGTCCAAGTTGATCCGGTTCGCACGCATCAATGCGGGCTCCACCGTCATCGACGTTTACCCAGGCGATGGCGACTGGACCCGTCTCTTCTCCGAGATCGTGGGAGGCTAAGGACGGGTTGACAGCTTCGTGCCGGCCGAAGTGGCCCACTTCAAGAACGATCCGCTCGGTCGCATCCAGGCGCTTGCAAGGGAGCCGGGTCGAGACAACGTCGAAGCCGTCTCGGCGGACCTCGTGGCGATGCCGGAGGTCACGCGACCGGCGGATGTGCTGTGGCTGCACCTGTTCTACCACGATCTCCACACCGCACTGATCCAGGCCCGGGGCGCGACGGCGGCCCAATTCAATCGAGCCGTCTACGAGCGGCTGAAGCCCGGCGGGTGCTACGTCATCGTCGACCACGCCGCCGCGCTCGGGGCGGGCACGAGCGAGGCCCAGTCGCTGCATCGGATCGAGCCTGCATCCGTTCGCAAGGAGGTGGAGGCGGCCGGCTTCGTGCTGGACGCACAAAGCACCCTGCTCGCGAACAAGGACGACCCGCACACGATCAAGGTGTTCGATCCCGCCATCAAAGGCAACACCGATCGCTTCGCCTATCGGTTCGTGAAGCCGTGACGCCTTCCCCGCGAAAGCAGCGCGCGACCCTTCACTCCCGCACAATCGACCGCGCCGGGATGCCCGCGCCGATCAGGATGCGGCAAATCCCTGAATGTTTGTTACCCGGCATGACGGCGGGCTCAGGCCTGCTGGGTGGGATAAAGCGTGAGGATGTTGACGTTGACCCTGGGCGGTTGCGTCACCGCGTAGAGGATGGCAGCGGCGATGTCCTCGCTCTCGAGCTGCTCCATGTCTCCCAGTCTGGTCTCCACCGCCTGGCGGACATCGGGACGCATCTGCGCGACAAACTCGGTTTTGACGGCCCCCGGCTCGATCGTCGTGACGCGGATGCCGTCCTTCCCGACTTCGCGTCGAAGCGATTCCGCCATGGCGCTGGCAGCATGCTTGGTCCCGGAATAGACCGTTGAGGCATGGATATAGCGTCCGGTGCCGGATGAGAGGATCACGATATGCCCCGAACCTTGCCGCTTCATTCCCGGCAGCGCGGCATGGATCGGGTAGAGCAGCCCCAGGAAGTTTACGTCGATCATCTGACGGTATTCAGCTGTCGTGGTGTTCTGGAACGGCGCGGCGACGCCAACGCCGGCTATGCAGAGCAACATGTCGAGCCGCCCAAACTCCTCGATAGCGCGCAGCACCATCGCCGAGACCTGCGCCTCGTCCGAAACATCGACTTCGAGCGGAAGCGCCTGGCCGCCGGCTTGGCGTATCCGCTCCGCAAGATCTCCCAAGCGCTGCATGCGCCGGGCTGCGATCGCCACGCGCGCTCCTTCGGCTGCAAGAGCCACGGCCGTTGCTGCTCCAATCCCGGATGACGCTCCGGTCACCAGCGCGACTTTTCCGATCAGTTTGCCTGTGCCCATGCGATGTCTCCGTTCGTCTTGCTCCCGCGGCTCACAGCATTGAACGACTTCTTGACGAAATCGCGGTGCGGCTTGTGCGGAGCGGACGCGCGAGTATCCGAGGCGAGGCTGCCGCGCAGCAGCAGCAAGCCCCAATACGAATGCGACGGATTTCGCTTTTGGCGGCGGGCTTCAGCAGCTCCAAACCGGCCGCTGGGCATCGACCTGACAGCGAAGTTGATCGTCGGCGCCCACGCGCGTGCTGCTATGAATCGGGGACCAGAACGGCGAGAAACTCCGGGAAGCTCGTCGCGACCAACTCCACGCGGTCCTCGCCAGGCTCCTGTTCGTGATCCCACCAATAGATGGCTCCGGTGCTCGGACCCATGCGGCAATCCAAAAGGTAGAGGTTACCACCTTGGTCTTCGCCAACTGCCAGCATCCCTTCGGGAAGGACGTCGCCAACCAGTTCATAACAACCATCGAGTTGGAGGTAGTCTTCAGCGTCCCCGATTTCGAAGATGCAGCTCACATCCCAGTAGTCTGGATTGGTCGAGACGACCTGAACCGGACGAGACGGCTCTTCCCTGTGTGACCGCAGGAAGGCGAGATACGTCACGGGCAAGCTGGCCCCAAGCGCTGCTTCCAAGCTCTCAATTCGTCGTTCGGCGTCCATAACGCGATGCTAGCGCTCGGCCCGCTCTGGCTCAATCGTCATCCCGCCCTCGTTCTTGAGCTTTCGGTCAGCCGGATCACTTTTGGGCCCTGCCGTCAGATGACTGCTCTGCCGACCCGCCGATTTTCTTCGCGACCACATAGACGTCGACGCCGCTCATCGAGCATTCCTCGCTTGATGCCTGGCTTTTCGTGATGACCTCGATTGTCTTGCCATCCTTGGTGTGAAACGTGATGTCGTAAACCTCCTGGTGGAGGTCCTTGCCGATCTTTTCGGATGCGAGACGAACGGCCTTGGTCTGCGCCTCGATCACGGATGGAATATCGATCAGGCCGGCGTTCTTGAGGTGCACGAGGGCCATGTTCGTGGGCCAACTCGCGCAGTCCGGAGACTTCGCCAGAGCCACCGCAGCCGGCATCACAAATATTGCGGCCAGTACCACTTTCAACGCGGCGCGCATCAATGCACCACCTTGATCGAGTGGTCGCCACTTTCGCAGATCTGCTTGCGCCTATTGATGGGCAGGACGGTAACGTACATGCCGTCGCGGTCGCCGCGCTTGTAGAGCTTCTTGCCAGGCTTAAGCTTCGGAAGTCCCGTATCGGTCAACAAGGTACTCTCCGTTCGGTTCGCCGCCAGATACTATCATGGTACTGCTTCATTATTCTCAAATACGTTGTTATCTTTTTGTCAAAAGAAACTCGACTGCCCTGTCAACTGAGGCCCTGCGAATGAAAAGCTTGAACAATCTAGAGTGCGTGACCCTCTTCGTTGACGACCTCGCGCGCGCGAGGGCATTCTACGAGTCCGTGTTCGACGCCAGGCCGATCTATTCCGACGCCGTATGCAGCGTGATCGGGCTCGGTGGCGTAATGGTCAATTTGCTACAGGAGACGGAGGCACTGCAGCTTGTGCAGCCGGTGGTGCCGGCTGCTTCGAGCGCCGGACCTCGCATGCTCATGACCATTCGAGTCGGCGATGTCGATGATGCCTGTGAGAGGCTCCGGCAAAACGGCGTAGACTTGGTGAACGGCCCGATCGATCGTCCCTGGGGTCGCCGCACCGCCGCCTTTTCCGACCCATCCGGTCATATGTGGGAGATCGCACAGGAGATACCCTCCTAACATCCGTCATCCGCACCGGGACGTCTGCACCAAAGCGGTTCTCATTGGCGAGTGGCAGAGCATTGCTCCGATGGCATCAACAGGGCCAATCGGGCGATAGCGCCGCTATCCCCCTACTCCCACTCAATCGTCCCCGGCGGCTTGCTCGTCACGTCGTACACCACCCTATTCACGCCCTTCACCTCGTTGATGATGCGCGTGGCGGTCTCGCCCAAGAACTTCATATCGAACTGGTAGAAATCCGCGGTCATGCCGTCGGTTGAGGTGACGGCGCGCAGGCCCACGACGAAGTCGTAGGTGCGGCCGTCGCCCATGACGCCGACTGTCTTGACCGGGAGCAGCACCGCAAAAGCCTGCCAGATGTCGTCGTAGAGGCCGTGCTTCCGGATCTGGTCGATGTAGACGGCGTCGGCCTTGCGCAGGATATCGAGTTTTTCGCGCGTGATGTCGCCGGGGCAGCGGATGGCGAGGCCGGGGCCTGGGAACGGGTGGCGGCCGACGAAGATTTCGGGCAGGCCGAGCTCGCGACCGAGCTTGCGCACCTCGTCCTTGAACAGCTCGCGCAGGGGCTCGACGAGCTTCATGTTCATGCGTTCGGGGAGACCGCCGACATTGTGGTGCGACTTGATCGTCACCGAGGGGCCGCCGGTGAAGGAGACGCTCTCGATCACATCAGGATAGAGCGTGCCTTGCGCGAGGAAGTCGGCGCCGCCGATCTTCTTGGCCTCCGCCTCGAATACCTCGATGAAGAGGCGGCCGATGGTCTTGCGCTTCACTTCCGGGTCGGTGACGCCTTCGAGCTCGCCCAAAAACTGCTTCGAGGCATCCACGTGCACGAGCGGGATGTTGTAGTGGTGGCGGAACAGATCGACCACGGTCTTGGCTTCGTCGAGGCGCAGCATGCCGTGGTCGACAAACACGCAAGTGAGCTGCTCGCCGATCGCTTCGTGGATCAGCACGGCCGCGACCGCGGAATCGACGCCCCCGGAGAGGCCGCAGAGCACCCTGCCCTTGCCGACCTGGGCGCGGATCTTGGCGATCTCCTCCTCGCGGAAGGCGCGCATCGTCCAGTCGCCGGAAAGGCCGGCGATCTTGCGGACAAAATTGCGGATCAGCTTGGCGCCGTCGGGCGTGTGCACCACTTCGGGGTGGAACATCAGGCCGTAATATTTGCGCGTCTCGTCCTGGATGATCGCGAACGGCGCGTTCGGCGAGGTGCCGGCCACCGAGAAGCCCGGCGGCATCTTGGTGATGCGGTCGCCGTGGCTCATCCAGACCTGGTTCTTGCCGCCTGGTGACCAGACGTCCTCGAACAGCTTGCTCGGCGCCTTCACCTCGACATCGGCGCGGCCGAATTCGCGGTGATGGCCGCCCTCGACGGTGCCCCCGAGCTGCTCCGCCATGGCCATCTGGCCGTAGCAGATGCCCATCACGGGCACGCCGGAATCGAAGATCGCTTGCGGCGCGCGGGGCGAGCCGGCCTCATGCACCGATTCAGGGCCGCCGGAGAGAATCACCGCCTTCGGCTTCATCTCGTTGAAGGCCTGTTCGGCCTTGTTGAACGGGACGATCTCGCAATAGACGCCGTCCTCGCGCACGCGACGCGCGATCAGCTGCGTCACCTGGCTGCCGAAGTCGACGATGAGAATCTTGTCGTGCGCCGAGGCCCCCGAGGGCGTCGACGCGGAGCGGTCGGTCTGTGCTGCTGTCATGGCAAGCAGATACGCGACGGGGGCTTTTCCCGCAACCGCGCGGGCCGCGCGCCCACATTCTTCTTTGGGCATGGACAAATCGATATAGGTAAGTATTATTGACCTAATATGGCCCGCCACTCACCAAGGGCCGATCAGGGAGAACGTCATGCCACACCATCATCAGCCGTCGAATCTCGCCGCGCTCGGCCGCACCTGGGTCGAGGCCTGGAACGCACGCGATCTCGAGCGCGTGCTCACGCTCTATGCCGAGGACGTCGTGATGACCTCGGACCGCATCCCCGCGATGGGATTCGATGAAAGCGGCACCGTCCGCGGCAAGGATTCGTTGCGGGCCTATTGGAGCAAGGCGCTCGCCCTGTTGCCGGAGCTGCATTTCTCGCTCATCGAATTGTTCGTCAGCCCAGATAGCGTGGTGGTGTTCTACGAGAACGAGCGGGGAAAGCGGATCTGCGAATATCTGCGGGTGAATGCGGCCGGAAAGATCGTGCAGGGATCGGCGAATCATTTGGTGGGCTGACGCTCACCCACCGCTGTCATTCCCCGCGAAGGCGGGGAATCCAGTACGCTACGGCCTCTCGATTCAATTAGTGCGGCCTCTGGAATACTGGATCGCCCGCCTTCGCGGGCGATGACAGCGCGTGTCAGGCGTGAGCATGCCCCAAGCGCGATAGTGCGGGCGCCGCAATGACGGAGACTGTGGCGAGCGCATACGCTAACAACACCGGCGCCGGCACCGAGACAGGACCCTCCCCATGAAGCTCCCCACCTCCCCCTTCACCGTCACCGACTGGAGCAAGGTCGAGCCGACCATCCATCCCGGCGAGACCGGGCAAGCCCAGTGGCGCACGCTCAACATCGGCGATCTCCGGGTGCGGATGGTCGAATATACGCCGGGCTATCTCGCCGACCATTGGTGCGACCGCGGCCACGTGCTCTACGTGCTGCAGGGCGAGCTCGACAGCGAGCTGCGCGACGGCCGCAAGTTCAAGCTCACGGCGGGGATGAGCTATCAGGTCTCGGATTTCGGCGACGCAGCGCACCGGTCCTCGACCGCGACGGGGGCGACGCTGTTTATCGTCGATTGAGCGCCCGGGAAGGGTTAATTTGCACCGCAAAATAGCAAAATGCGGCGACATTCCGAGCGACGGGTGGTGCCTTGAAGTGGCCCCAAAATCTCGCTATATTGTGATCATCGATACTTGGCCGAACGACTGGGCCGCTTCGCTTCGTTGCTGACGGGCGCGCACGCTTCAGATGATTTCTCCAACATCGACTGATCAGGATTATGGGCGCAATAGTGCGTACCGGTCCGCGTGTTAACTTCTTAAGCAAAGGAAATTCCCATGGCTATGGGCACCGTGAAGTGGTTCAACAATCAAAAGGGTTTTGGTTTCATTCAGCCGGATGACGGCGACAAGGACGTGTTCGTGCACATCAGCGCCGTCGAGCGCGCCGGCCTGTCGACCCTCAATGAGGGCCAGAAGGTCTCGTTCGACATCGTCGCCGATCGTCGCAGCGGCAAGTCCTCGGCTGACAATCTCCGCGTCGGCTAACGCCAGCGCACCGTTCTGACCACGGACGTACCGGCAGAACGTCAAGTTAGAAAACCCCGCGACCGGGTTCCGGTTTGCGGGGTTTTTGTTTTGGGGGCCGCCGCAACCCGCGGTGACGGGGAGGGCTATGCCTTCTTGAAGACCGAGACGAAGAACCCGTCCGTCCCGGTCCGCCGCGGCGTCATCAGCCAGCCTTCCGGCGATTGCAGCGCGGCTTGCGCAAACTCCTCCGCCTTGTCCCAGAGCACGCTCGCGGTCTGCTCTGGCGGCACCACCGCGAACTCAGGATGGCGGCCAGTGAACGCCCTCACCTGCTCGCCGTTCTCCTCCGAAAGCACCGAGCAGGTGATGTAGGCGATGCGGCCGCCGGCCTTGACCAGCGGAACCGCGCGATCGAGCACCTCGGTCTGGTCCCGCAGGCGAATCTCCAGGGCGCCCGGGCGCATGCGCCATTTGGCATCGGGGTTGCGGCGCCAGGTTCCAGTTCCCGTGCAGGGCGCGTCGATCACGACGAGGTCGGCGGTGGCGCTGATCTCGGCCAGCGGATCGGCGTCGCCCTTGGGCGTGCGCACATCGGCATTGTGGACGCCGGCGCGCGACAGGCGGTCGTGGATCGGCGCAAGCTGCCGCTTGTCGCTGTCGGTCGCGATCAGGCGGCCCTTGCCCTGCATCATCGCGGCGAGCGCCAACGTCTTGCCGCCGGCCCCCGCACAGAGATCGATCACCTGCTCGCCGGGTTTTGCCGCGGTCAAGGCAGCCGCAAGCTGCGACCCCTCATCCTGCACTTCGATGGCGCCCTTGATGAAATCCTCTTCGGCCTGGATGCCGGGGTTGCGCGCATCGGCCGAAAGCTCGATGCGCAGGCCGGTTGCGGACCACTGCGTCGGTTTCGCATGAAGATGAGCAAGCGCCCCCAGCACCTTGTCGCGATTGGATTTTAGCGTGTTGACGCGCAGGTCGAGCGGCGCCCGGCTCGCCATCGCGGCCGCCTCCGCGACGCGCTCGTCGCCGAAGGCTTTTGCCAAATACGGATCCAGCCATTCCGGATAGTCGCCGGCGATCGCGGCCGGGGCACCTTCCAGCGACCGCGAGGCGAGCGCGGCCTGCTCGGCCTCAGTCAACGGCGCCGGGGCAAAGCGGTTGCCGTCGAACAGCGCAGCCATCGTGGCCGTATCCATGTTGCGCTCGAGGCGAAGCATGCCGATCAGCCGCGACCGCGCGGTGTCCGAATCCATCAGGTAGGCGCTCGAGGCGTAGCGGCGCAGCACGTCCCAGACGAGGCCGGCAATGGCGGCGCGGTCGCCGGAGCCGGCGAAGCGGTGCGCGGTGCCCCACTCCTTCAGCGCCTTGGCCGCAGGCACGCGGTCTTTCTCGATGGTGTCGATCAGTTCGATGGCTGCGGACAGCCGGGCAGCGGGAGTCATTTGAATCTTTCAGATCAGGATCGGCGAGTAGCGCCTAGATCAGCAACAGCATTTTCAACGCGAAGTAGATCCACATCGCGAGCAGGACAAGCACGCCGGCGAGCCAGATCGTGGAGCGGCGGCCGAGATTGTTGGAGGAGACGAAGATTCCGGCATGGACGAAGCGCGTCACCACGAACACCCAGGACATCAGCACGATGAACAGATCGGCATGGCGCAACGGGAGCGCCAGCGCGATCAGGGCGTAGAACAGCACCGGCAGCTCGAACTGGTTGCGGTAGCAATTGGCGATTTGTGTGGCGCCCTTGGGCCAGTTGGGCTCGCCGAGCGCAATGTCGCGGCTCTTGGTCTCGCCGGAGACGAGCGCGCGCCGGCGTCCCATCGCCATGGCGATCAGGAGCGCGAAGGTGAGACCGACCTGCACGAAGACCGGCAGCAAAACCATTTGAATGGACATCGGAATTTCCCGGGATTTTCCCATCCGGCGGAAGGCATAGCTAGCGTCCCTTAGCGGTCACCGCTGGTCCTGACAATCAACGAGTTGAACCGGCGTTCCCGATGAGGCGACCAACGGTCGACAGTTAAAGCGATTTTGCCCCTCGGGGCGCGCAAGGCGAGAGACCGCCATGAACACCCTCTTCAGCCTGATCGCCAGCCTGACCGGCGCTTTGACCGAGTCCGCCGACGGGCAGTTCGGCATCCTGATGTCGGCGCTGGCCGGCATCGCGACGGCGCTTGCGGTGGCGCTGGCGATGACGGTCTACTTCCGAATGAGCTATCGGACCTGGCGAGATGTCCTCAGGCACGGCGTCGCTGCGCTCGCCGCCCTCGCGCTGTTCGCGTTTGCCGCCTACGACATGCGCCATGCCGCGCTGGCCTATCTCGGCCTCAATCCATCGAAACCCGCGGTCGAGTTCGAGATCAGCATGCCCAGGGAGACCTTGGCGGCGGCGACCGACACCCAGATCGAGCTGCATACCGACCGCAACCAGACGCTGGCGCTGGTCGAGGGCGTGCAGGAGCTCGGTGATGGCCGCTCCGTGCTGCGCGGCGCGGTGGCGCTCAACCACCGCACCGCGGACCGCGTGCTGGTCGTGAACCTGCCCGGCAAGGGCACCTTCGAATTCCGCCTTCGCCTGCCGGCCGAGCCGCATCGCTCCGAGCAGTTCGGCCCTCAGTTCGGTCCTCAGTTCGGTCCTTGGCACCTCGCCGACCGCATCGCCTCGCCGCTGGCAAGCCCGGTCGCGCCGCAGGACGCCTACACGATCCGCTATCGCGTGCTTTAAACTTTGTTCGATCGCTGACCGCGGACCCGCCGTCATCGTTCCGACGTCGGGCGTGGCCTATGATCGATACATGTCCGAATTTCGCCTGACGCAGATCTCCGACACCCATCTTGGCCGGCGCTTCCCCGGCCTGATCGCAAACTTCCAGGCGCTCAGTGAGCATATCGACACCGATAGGCCCGATCTCGTCGTCAACACCGGCGATGTCTCGTTCGACGGGCCGACCAGCCGCGACGATGTCGAATTCGCCAAGGCCCTGCACGATGCCCTGCCCGTCGCCTGCCGCTACATCCCCGGCAATCACGACATCGGCGACAATCCGACCGCGATCGGCCCTGCGCCGAAGCCGCCGGTCGCGGAAGCGCATCGCCAGCAATTCCGCGAGATCATCGGCGAGGACCATTGGTCGTTCGAGGCCGCGGGCTGGTGCTTCATCGGCGTCAATTCGCTGGTGATGAACTCAGGGCTCGCCTTCGAGGCCGAGCAGTTCGACTGGCTCGCCTCGGAAGTTTCGCGCACGAACGGCAGGCCGGTCGCGCTGTTCGTACACAAGCCGCTGTTTCTCAACCTGCCCGACGACCCCGAGACGCCGGAGACCTCGATCCGCTACGTGCCGCAGCCGGCACGCGCGCGGCTGATCGAGATGTTTGCGCATGTCGACCTGCGCCTCATCGCCAGCGGTCACGTGCACCAGCGGCGCGACTTCACCTGGCGCCACACCCGCCACGTCTGGGCGCCCTCGGCCGGCTTCAAGATCAACGACAAGCGCCAGGACCGGATCGCGATCAAGGAGGTCGGGCTCGTGGAGTACCGCTTCCAGCCCGACAGCTTTGAGGTACGCCACGTCAGGGCCGCGGGCCAGGTCGACGTCGACATCGAGGAGCTGTTGGCCCAGATGGGTGGCGAGCACTAGCCCAATTGGCGGGCACGATTCCTTATCCTGATACCTCATTGCACCGAATTCGATCCAAAATGGCTAGAAGATACTAATGACAACGTTGTCATTCCGAAATATCGTTCTCCAAGCGGGCAAGGGCCGCGGGCGGAGTGACGATGCATTTCTTGTCCCGGTGGGATAGCCAACGTCTTTCAACGACCACGCGGGGTATTCCCCTGGTCGCCGGTCTGTCGATCGATGAGATCGCCGATCAGCATTGGCGGCCCTCTCGTGGCGACCTCGCCCTCCCCGCGCTCACGTTCGATGAGACCGCCTTCGCCGCCAATCGCGACCTTTTCCTGCGCTGGTGCAAGGGCGCCGGCGTCACTGTCGCGCCGCACGCCAAGACACCGATGTCGCCGGAGCTGGCCCGCTCGCTGCGCGAGGCCGGCGCCTGGGGCACGACGGTCGCCAACATCCAGCAGGCCGCGGTGCTGCTTGCGCATGGCGAGCGGCGGTTGTTGCTGGCCAACGAAATCGGCGGGCTCGCAGCCGGCCGGCGGCTCGGCGCTGTCCTCGGCGCGTATCCCGAGACGGAGTTTTACGCCTTCGCGGATTCACCGGCCGCGGTCGCGGCACTGGCGGAGGCTGCGCTGATCGCGGACCGGCGCGAGTTGTCCGTGCTGGTGGAACTCGGCGCCGGCCGCGCCGGCGCGCGCGATCGCGCCGCGGTCGAAGCAACAATTGCCGCGGTGCTCGCGGCCGACCGGCTCGTGCTGGGCGGCGTCGCGACTTACGAAGGCGCGGTCGCAACGTCCGATTCCAATGAGACGATGCGCGCGATCGCAGCGCTGATGGAGCGCACCATCGAGACCTTCGCGCTGGTGCGCGCTGCGGCCCCGCGCCTGCCGCTGATCATCAGCGCGGGCGGCTCCGCCTATTTCGACATCGTGGCACGCGCGCTCGCACCCGTCGCCCATGGCGACGGCAACGCCATCGTTCTCCTGCGCTCGGGCGCGCTGTTCTTCGCCGATCACGGCATCTATGCCCGCGCCCTCGCCGAGCTCGACCGGCGCGGCGGTCTACTCGTCGACGGCGCGCAACGCTCCGCCGCCGAAGGTTTTCGCCCGGCGCTCACGCTGTGGGCCGAGGTGCTGTCGCGGCCGGAAGCAGGCCTTGCCATCGGGGGCTTCGGCATGCGCGATGCCTCGTTCGACCAGGGACTGCCGGTGCCGCTGCGCGTCTTCCGCGACGGCGTCGCCCAGCAAGGGCTCGCCGCGACCTTGTCGGTCACACGTCTCAACGACCAGCATGCGTTCCTGTCGCTCGCGCCCGATAGCACGCTTGCGGTCGGCGACGTCATCGCCTTCGGCATCTCGCATCCCTGCACCTGTCTCGACCGCTGGCGTGTCATCTTCGCCCTCGATGCCGATGGCGTGGTGACGCGCGCCCTCCCCACCCAGTTCGGCTGAGAGCGGGCACGATGAATTTCCTGCCGCTCTGGCGCTATCAGAACCAGCTCATCGACGGGGCCATCGTCACGCTGGAGCTGACCGTGATCGCAGCGGTGGCAGGGCTTCTGATCGGCGTCGCCGGCGCGGTCGCGCTGAAGGGCCGCGTCACGCCGCTGCGCTGGCTCGTGCGCGCCTATATCGAGCTGTTCCGCAACACGCCGTCGCTGATCCAGATCTTCATCGTCTTCTTCGTGCTGCCGAATTTCGGCCTGAAGCTGCCGGCGTTCGAAGCCGCCTGTGTGGCACTGTCGCTCTATTTCGGCGCCTATTCGGTCGAGATCATCCGCGCGGGCCTCGACTCCGTGCCGAAGAACCAGATCGAGGCCGGCCAGTGCCTCGGTCTCTCCACCTGGCAGGTCTTCCGTCACATCCTGCTGCCACCGGCTCTGCGCAATGCCTATCCTGCCGTGACCAGCCAGTTCGTGCTCCTGCTGCTCGGCACCTCGCTTGCCTCGCAGGTTGCCACCGACGAGCTCTTCCACGTCGCAGGCTTCATCGAAAGCCGTACCTATCGCAGCTTCGAAGTCTACGCGGTGATCTGCGCGGTCTATTTCGCCATGGCGATGTCGTTCAAGGCGCTGTTTGCCGTCATTGGCGCGGCGGCCTTCCGCTGGCCGCGACGGCGCTGAGGGATCGGGCGATGCGTTCCTTCTCCCTCATCGATCTCGTCTCGCTCGTCGAAGCCCTGCGCTGGACTGTCGCGCTCGTCGTGCTCGCGCTCGCCGTCGGTACGCCGCTGGCGCTCGGGCTCGCCGTCGGCCGCATCAGCCGGTCCGCCGCCCTGCGCTGGACGATGGCGGCGTCCATCCAAATCATCCAAAGCGTGCCGCTGCTCGGCCTGCTGTTCTTCTTCTATTTCGGCATGCCGGTGTTCCTGGGCATCCAGGTGCCCGCGACCGTCGCGGTGACGGTGGCCTACACGCTCTACACGGCCGCCTTTCTCGGCGAGATCTGGCGCGGCGGCCTGGAGGCCGTGAAGCAGGCGCAGTGGGAGGCTGGCGCCTGCCTCGGCCTCTCCGCCTGGCAGCAGTTTTGCCACATCATCGCGCCGCAGGCGCTGCGGCTGTCGCTGCCGCCGACCGTCGGCTTCCTGGTGCAGCTCATCAAGGGCACCTCGCTCGCCTCGATCCTCGGCTTCGTCGAGCTCGCGCGCGCCGGCCAGGTGGTGAGCGCGGCGACATTCCAGCCGCTGCTCACCTACGCACTGGTCGCCGCGATCTATTTCGCGCTGTGCCTGCCGCTCACGCTCTGGTCCCGCTCCCTGGAGGCCCGCCTCGATGGCTCTCGTTGAAATCCGCGACGTGCACAAGACATTCGGCCGGGTCGAGGTCCTCAAGGGCGTCTCGCTCGACGTCGAGGAAGGCGAGATCGTCACGATCATCGGCCGCTCCGGCTCGGGCAAGTCGACGCTGCTCCGCTGCATCAATGCGCTCGAGAGCGTCGATTCCGGCGATATCCGCGTCGAGGGCTTGAAGGTCCATGCCGAAATGCGCGACCTCAAGAAATTCCGTCAGCGCGTCGGCATCGTGTTCCAGGCCTTCAACCTGTTTCCGCATCTGAAGGTCGAGCGCAATATCACGCTCGCCCCGCTCCTCACCGGCCGCATCGACAAGGCCCGCGCGCGGGCGCTGGCCGAGGATGTGCTGACCCGCGTCGGTCTCGCCGACAAGATCGACGCCTGGCCGGAGCAGCTCTCCGGCGGCCAGCAGCAGCGCGTCGCGATCGCGCGGTGCCTGGCCATGGCGCCTCAGCTCATGCTGTTCGACGAGGTGACCTCCGCGCTCGACCCCGAACTCGTCGGCGAAGTGCTGAAGGTGATGGAAGCGATGGCAAAACAGGGCATGACGATGATCCTGGTCACCCACGAGATGGGCTTTGCCCGCAATGTCGCGGACCGCATCGTCTTCATGCACCAGGGCCGAGTCTGGGAACAGGGGCCGCCGGCAAAGCTGTTCGCCAGTCCTGACACGCCCGAGCTCGCAAGCTTCATCGCGTCGTCGAGATGACCATCGTTCACCAAATCCGCCACCAGGAGAGAGCCATGAGAAAACTGAAGTCACTCTTCACCATCGCAGCCGCGGCGCTTGCCGTTCTCGCAGCGCCGAACCTCGCGAACGCCGACAAGCTCCAGGACGTGCTCGGCTCAGGCAAGCTGCGCATCGGAATCCTCACCGATGCGGCGCCATGGGGCTTCAAGGACGACAAGGGCGAGATCGCAGGTCTCGACGCCGATCTCGCCAGGCTGATTGCTGCCGACATGGGCGTGAAGCTCGAACTCGTCCCGGTAACCGGCGCCGCGCGCATCCCGAGCCTGCTGTCGGACAAGATCGACATGCTGATCGCGGGCCTCGGCGCAACGCCCGAGCGCGCCCAGCAGGTGATGTTCTCGCAGCCTTATGCGGTGGTGAATCTCGGCGTCTACGGCGCCAAATCGTTTCCCGCCGCGACCGGCAAGAAGCCGGACAATCTCGACGGCCGCAGCGTTGCAGTGGCCAAGGGCTCGACGCTGGATGTCTGGCTCACCGACAATGCACCGAAGGTGAAGCTTGTGCGCTTCGAGGACACGCCCGCCGCACTCGCCGCGTTTCTCGCCGGCCAGGCCGAGACCTTCGCCGAGAACAGCGCGATCGCACTCAAGGTGCAGGAGCAGAACCCCGCCAAGGAAGTCGAGCTCAAATTCCTGATCCGCCAGTCGCCGGCCCATGTCGGCGTGCGCCAGGGCGAGCAGAACCTGCTCAACTGGATCAACACCGACATCTTCACCAACAAGCTCAACGGCAAGCTCGGCGCGCTGCAGTTGAAGTGGTTCAAGGAAGAGCAGTCGCTGCCGACGCTGTGAGCCAGCACGCGCTCCCGCGACCCCGCGGGAGCCACTGTCACGAGGAGGTATTTCAGATGATCAAACGTTACGTCGTGGGCTCGCGCATGAGCCAGGCCGTCGCCGCCGGCGGCATGGTGCATATCGCCGGCCAGGTCGCGGACGACCGCAAGGCCGGAATCGTATCCCAGACCCAGCAGGTGCTCGCCAAGATCGACGCGCTGTTGAAGGAAGCCGGCTCCGATTGCTCCAGGTTGATCGCGGTCAACGTCTTCCTGCCGCACATCATCGACTTCGACACCATGAACTCGGTCTACGATTCCTGGATCGATCCGGTCAATCCGCCGGCGCGCGCCTGCGTCGAAGCCCGCCTCGCCGATCCCGACCTGCGGGTCGAGATGACCGCGGTTGCCCTGCTGTAGCGGCGCCGCCCTTTCATTCAACCTTCGGCCGGCGTCGGCGACGACGCGGCCCCGAGGCAAGCCATGCATACCGGACTTTTCCACGACATCGATTTCGAGAAGGACCAGAAATGGTCCGGACATCTCGGCATTCCCTTCTCGATCGACCGCTCTCCTTACTACCAGCTCAAGATCCCGATCTTCCGGATCAAGAACGGTGCCGGCCCAAAACTCCTTTTGATGGCCGGCAATCACGGCGACGAATATGAGGGCGAGATCACGCTGACGCGGCTGTATCGCCGGCTCGATGACGCCGCCGTGAAGGGCGAGATCACCATCCTGCCCTTCGCCAACCTGCCGGCGGTGATGGCAGCACGGCGCCGCTCGCCGCTCGACGAGGGCAATCTCAACCGCGCCTTTCCGGGCGATTCCGGAGGCACGCCGACGTTCCGCCTCGCGCACTTCCTCGAGCACGAGCTATTTCCGCGGCACGATGTCGTCTTCGACATCCACTCCGGCGGCACCTCGATGGCGCATGTGCCTTGCGCGCTGATCGAGCGCCAGGGACCGCCCGAGATGTTCGGCCGCGCGCTGCGCCTGATGGAAGGGCTGGGGATGCCCTTCGCCTTCGTCGCCGAGAACGGCGCCACTGCGCCGACCTCGATGGCGGCCGCCGCACGTGCCGGCGCGATCGGACTCTCCGGCGAGTTCGGCGGCGGCGGCACCGTCACGCCGCAGACGATGGCCCTGACCGCGCGCGCCGTCGATCGCCTGTTGCTCGCGCTCGGCCTGGTCCAGGCCCCGGTGCTGGGGCCACATGCGCCGGTCGAGCGCGCCACCGAGCTGTTGGCATTGCAAAGCCATGCGCAAGCGGTGTTCGCCACGCGGCGCGGCTGGTTCGAGCCTGCCGTCACGGTCGGCGCGCGGGTTGCGGCCGGCGACGTCGCGGGCTGGTATCATGATTTCGAGCGCCCGGAGCTGGCCGAAGAGATACTGCGCTTTCCAGCCGACGGCATCGTTATCTCGCAAAGGCTGCACACCGACAGCCAGAGCGGCGACTGCCTCGTCCAGGTCGGCCGCGCGCTGGCACGCGATGAGGTGGGGACGCACTGAGCTTTGGAGACGGTACCGACTTCGATTAAAGCGCGATGAGATTGGGATGAATCGTCATCGCGCTTTAGGTTGTTATTTGAGCATGATCTTTTCGGAAAACCGCTTCACACTTTTCCGGATCATGCTCTAGCCTCGGGATTCGATGACCGATCCGGCAAAGCCGACCTATGACGACGTGGTGCGCATTCCGGCGCCGCCCGGCCGCAGCAGCGCGACCGGACGGCCGCCGCGCATCGCGGAGGTGGCGGAGCGCGCGGGCGTTGCGCCGATCACGGTGTCGCGGGTGCTGCGCCATCCCGAGAAGGTCAATCGCGAGACCCGCGAGCGTATCCTCGAAGTGATCGAGGCGACCGGCTATGCGTCCAACCCGCACGCGCGCGCGCTGCGCTCGGGCCGATCAAACGTGGTCATGGCTTTCGTCTCCAACATCCTCAGCCAGCAGTTTGGGCTGGCGGTGCGCAGCTTCGCCGCGACGCTGGAGCCGGAAGGCTTTGAAGTGCTGATCGGCCAGACCTCCTACTCCTATGCCAAGGAGGTCGCGATGATCCAGTCGCTGCGCGGCATCCGGCCTGCGGCCGTGATGTTCACCGGCGTGATCGAACTCGAGGAGAATCGCGCCGCGCTCGAAGAGCTCGGCATTCCCGTGATCGAGACCTGGGCGTTTCCGCGCGATCCCATCGACATGCTGGTCGGCCTTCCCAACGCCGATGCCGGTGCGATGGCGGCGCGAAGGCTGGCTGAGGCCGGGCATCGCCGCGTCGGTTTCATCGGACGCAGCGTTGGGCGCGGTGCGCTGCGCCGCGACGGTTTTCGCGCGGCCGCGGCACAGCTCGGGCTCGAGATCATCCATGAGATCGGTGTCGGCGAAATCACGGGGCTCGTCGACGGCCGCGCCGCCTTCACCGCCCTGCTCGACCGCGGCGACCGCATCGATGCCGTGTTCTGCGCCAACGATCTGCTCGCGACCGGCGCACTGATCGAGGCGCGC
>NZ_JBVVPN010000027.1:0-48129 GCF_055811035.1 Bradyrhizobium sp. MI1.10 | reverse complement strand
CCGCCCCCCCCCCCCCCCCCCCCCCCCCCCCCCCCCCCCCCCCCCCCCCGCCCCGCGCGCCCCCCCCCCCGCCCCCCCCCCCCCCCCCCCCCCACGGCCCGAGCAGCGACTTGCGGTCGAGCTGTTCATGGTCGAGCGCGGCAGCGTCTGAACGCGCGGATCAAGCGACGCTCTTGAGATCCTGCTGGATCGCGGCAAGCAAGGACTGCAGCGCGTCGCTGTTCACCGGTTTGGCCCCGGTGTTGGCGGGCTGAACAATGGCAGGCCGCGCGGCTTTGACCGGGCGCTTGGGGAATGGCGGCGTGGGTGTGGGCATCGCAGATAGCGCGAACACGTCCTCGGTATGGACGAACTTGCCATGAATCACGTCGTCGCGACGGCCCATGACAAACATCGTCGCCCAATAACCGGCGGCCACAAGGATTACGCAGAAAACAACAAGCTCTAACATCATCGCACCTGAAATATGCGCAATGATTCAATGCCTTCGCGAGCCCGTCAATGAACCGACGGTCACACCCGCGGCTTTTGCGGGCGGGTGTGGCCGATCGGTCACTGTTTGTTAACCATACCCGGCCCCCGAGGGGGGCCGAGGCGGCCGATCAAGCTTTGTCCGGCCCGACCCGCACCAGCTGCTTGCCGAAATTGGCCCCCTTCAGAAGGCCCATGAAGGCCTCAGGCGCGCTCTCCAGGCCCTCGGTGACGAACTCCTTGTACTTGACCTTGCCCTCGCGGACCCAGCCGGACATGTCGCGCAGGAAGTCGCCATGGCGGGAGGCGAAGTCGGAGACGATGAAGCCGCGGAAGGTCAGCCGCTTGGTCAGCGTCGCGCGCATCATGCTGGCGGCCCATTTCGGCGGCTTCGCTTCAGTGTCGTTGTAGTGGGCGATGAGGCCGCAGACGGGTACGCGCGCAAACGCATTGAGCAGCGGGAAGACCGCCTCGAACACGGCGCCGCCGACATTCTCGAAATAGACGTCGATGCCTTTCGGGCAGGCGTCCTTCAGCTTCGCCGCGAGATCGGGATCGCGGTGATCGATGCAGGCGTCGAAGCCGAGCTCCTTCACGACGAAATCACATTTGTCCTTGCCGCCGGCGATTCCAACCGCGCGTGCGCCCTTGATCTTCGCGATCTGTCCCACGGCCGAACCGACCGCACCGGAGGCACCGGCGACGACGACGGTCTCGCCCGCTTGCGGCTTGCCGATATCGAGCAGGCCCGTGTAGGCGGTCATGCCGGGCATGCCCAGCACGCCGACGGCCGTCGAGATCGGCGCGAGCTTCGGGTCGATCTTGTTCAGCCCCTTGCCGTCGGAGATCGCGTGCGTCTGCCAGCCCGCGCGCGAGAGTACGATGTCGCCCTTGGCGAAGTTCGGATTGTTGGAGGCTGCGACCTCGCAGACCGTACCGGCTTCCATCACGCCGCCGACCGGCACCGGGGTCGCGTAGGACGGACCGTCGCTCATGCGCCCGCGCATATAGGGATCGAGCGAGAGCCAGATCGTGCGCAGCAGGACTTCGCCTGCGGCGGGCGTCGGTACAGCGAATTCCTCGATGCGGAAATCGGACGGCTTTGGCTCGCCGACGGGACGCGCCGCGAGAACGATGCGTTTGCCTTGGGACATGTTGGCTTCCTCCTGATTATGCTTCGGCGCGAACGGAAGCGGAGGGAGCGGAGCACGTCAATACAAAAGCGACGGAGCGTAGTTGCAGGATAGCGCCGCAAATGGAGTTTGGTACACACCAACCGCGCCCTCGCTGTCATCGCCCGACTTGATCGGGCGATCCAGTATTCCAGAGGCGGTCGTGGTTGAGCCGAGAGGCCGCGGCGTACTGGATGCCCCGGTCAAGCCGGGGCATGACAGCGGAATGTGGAGCGCCTAACCCCCGCCCGGATAGTTCGGCGCCTCGCGCGTAATGGTGACGTCGTGGACGTGGCTCTCGCGCAGGCCCGCGCCGGTGATACGCACGAACTGCGCCTTCTTGTGCAAGTCCTGGAGCGTGCCTGCACCGACATAGCCCATCGCGGCGCGCAGGCCGCCGGCGAGCTGGTGCATGACGTTGCCGACCGGGCCCTTGTAAGGCACCTGGCCTTCTATGCCTTCGGGCACGAGCTTGAGCGTGTCCTTGATGTCCTGCTGGAAGTAGCGGTCGGCCGAGCCGCGCGCCATCGCGCCGACCGAACCCATGCCGCGATAGGCCTTATAGGAGCGGCCCTGCCACAAGAACACCTCACCGGGCGTCTCATCGGTGCCGGCGAGCAACGAGCCGACCATCGCGATGTCGGCACCGGCAGCAAGCGCCTTGGCAAGGTCGCCGGAGAACTTGATGCCGCCGTCGGCGATCACGGGGATGTCGGACTTCTTCGCCGCTTCCACCGCATCCATGATCGCGGTGAGCTGGGGCACACCGACGCCGGCGACGATGCGCGTGGTGCAGATCGAGCCCGGGCCGATGCCGACCTTGATGCAGTCCGCGCCAGCATCGATCAGCGCCTGCGCACCCTCCGAGGTCGCGACGTTGCCGGCAACGACCTGCACGGAATTGGACAGGCGCTTGATGCGGTTGACCGCATGGAGCACGTGACGGGAATGACCGTGCGCGGTGTCGACCACGACGAGATCGACGCCCGCATCGATCAGCCGCTCGGTGCGCTCGAAGCCGCTATCACCGACCGTGGTGGCGGCGGCGACGCGCAGGCGGCCCTGCGCGTCCTTGCAGGCCAGCGGATGGGCGACCGCCTTCTCCATGTCCTTCACGGTGACTAGACCGACGCAGCGATACTGCTCGTCGACCACGAGCAGCTTCTCGATGCGGTGCTGATGCAGCATCCGCCGTGCCTCGTCCTGGCTGACATTCTCGCGCACCGTGACGAGACCTTCATGCGTCATCAGCTCGGAGATTTTTTGCTGGCGGTCGGTGGCGAAGCGGACGTCGCGGTTGGTGAGGATGCCGACCAGCTTGCCCGGCGTGGACTTGCCGGCACCGGTGACGACGGGAATGCCGGAGATACCGTGATCGCTCATCAGCTTGAGCGCGTCGTCCAGCGTGGCGTCGGGGCTGATGGTGAGCGGGTTCACCACCATGCCCGACTCGTAGCGCTTGACCTGTCGCACCTGGGCGGCCTGCCCTTCGGGATCGAAATTGCGGTGGATGACGCCGATGCCGCCGGCCTGCGCCATGGCGATCGCCATGCGGGCTTCGGTGACCGTGTCCATGGCGGAGGCCATGATCGGGATGTTGAGCGGAATGGCGCGGGTGACGCGAGAGCGGATGTCGACCTCGCCCGGCATGACGTCCGACAGGCCCGGCTTCAGCAGCACGTCGTCGAACGTGAGGGCTTCGCGAATGCCTTGTTGCACGGTGGCCATGTGCCAACTCCTTCCGCGGCCCTGCCGCAAATAGCTATGGATGAGCGCCGCCCTCGGCGTACCTTGCGGCAACGCCGGAGAATCGGAGCCCATCGGTGGGGTTGACGCGGGTCGATAGCACGGGTGGACGACGAATCAAAGCAAATCGGACCGCCGGCCAGCCATGCACAGGCTTTTTAGGCAAATTCAGCGGGGGATAGCCTCGCGGCGCCTCGTACTGGCGAACGGCGTCCCCGTGCCGGCCGATCATCACGGTCTCCGGCGCGGGCGCACTCACCTCGGGTCACGCAGGATTTAGGTGCTATGCGTCGATCCGCAATGGTCGCGGCCCAATGCCGGTGATAAGCCGCAATTCTCGCCCTTCCTTCCGATTTCCATTACCAATCCGTTATGGTCGACAAGCAACGCGTCATTCCGCTGATCGTGGCCACTGCTCTCTTCATGGAGAACATGGACTCGACGGTGATCGCCACGTCGCTGCCCGCGATCGCAGCCGACATCGGCACCAGCCCATTGACGCTCAAGCTCGCGATCACCTCCTATCTGCTGTCGCTTGCGGTGTTCATCCCGGCGAGCGGCTGGACCGCCGACCGGTTCGGCGCGCGCATGGTGTTTGCGATTGCCGTCGGCGTGTTCATGGTCGGCTCGGTCGGCTGCGCGCTCTCGACATCGGTCACCGATTTCGTGTTCGCGCGCATCCTGCAAGGCATGGGCGGGGCGATGATGACGCCGGTCGGGCGCCTCGTGCTGTTGCGGTCGGTCGACAAGAGCGCGCTGGTCAATGCCATGGCGTGGGTGACGGTTCCTGCCCTGATCGGCCCCGTGATCGGGCCGCCGCTCGGCGGCTTCATCACGACCTATGCGTCCTGGCACTGGATCTTCCTGATCAACATCCCGATCGGGTTGCTCGGCATCTTCATGGCCTTGCGCTTCATCGATCCCATCAAAAGCGAGGAACGAGAGCCGTTCGACCTCTACGGCATGGTGCTCGCGGGCCTCGGGCTCGCCGGCATCGCCTTCGGGCTGTCGGTTGCCGGACTCAATCTGCTGCCATGGAGCACGGTTGCCGCCCTGGTCGTCGGCGGATCAATCTCGATGACACTGTATGTCCTTCACGCGCGGCGAACGGGGTCGCCGGTGCTGGACTTCACGCTGCTGAGGCTGCCGACGCTACGCGCCGCCGTTCTCGGCGGATTCATGTTCCGGCTCGGCATCGGCGCGCTGCCGTTCCTGTTGCCGCTGCTGATGCAGATCGGCTTCGGCCTCTCGCCGTTCAAGTCCGGCCTCGTCACGTTTGGCTCCTCGCTCGGCGCCATGGGCATGAAGGCGCTGGCCGCACGCATCATCCGCGCCTTCGGCTTCCGCAACCTGATGACGGTGAACGCGATCATCAGTGCCGTCTTTCTCGCCGCCTGCGCCCTCTTCACCGTGACGACGCCGCTGCTGATCATCATGATCATCCTGGTGGTCGGCGGCTTCTTCCGTTCGCTCGAGTTCACCGCGATCAACACGGTTGCCTATGCCGAGGTCGAGCAGGCGCAGATGAGCCGCGCCACCACGCTCGTCAGCGTCAACCAGCAGCTCGCGGTCTCGGCCGGCGTCGCCGTCGGCGCCGCGTCCGTGGAGACGACGATGTGGCTCAGCCACGTCAGCGAGCTCAACGCCACCGTGTTCGCGCCGGCCTTCGTCGTGGTCGCGCTCACCTCGGCGGCATCGAGCTGGTTCTTCTGGCAGATGCCCGCCGATGCCGGCCACGAAGTCTCCGGCCGCAAGGCCGTGGAGATCGCGAGCCGCAAGGGTGCCGGCAAGGGCGCGGCCAAGGCGGCCGTCAAGGCCGCGACCGAGGATACCCAGGACGTGCGGGATCAGCGGCTGGGGTAGCCTATCTCGTCATTGCGAGCGAAGCGAAGCAATCCAGAATCCCTCCGCGGAGACAGTCTAGATTGCTTCGTCGCAAGAGCTCCTCGCAATGACGGAGTTTGTTGCTATTCCGTCGCCCCGCCGCGAAATCCCGTCGCCAGCACGTAGCGCTCCGAGGAATCTGCACGGCTTGCGGCCGGCTTGACGTGACGCACTGTTGCGAAATCGCGCTTGAGCTGGGCGAGCAGCTCGGCGTCGGCGCCGCTCTGGAACGCCTTCGCCAGGAAGGTCCCGCCCGGCTTCAGCACATCGCAGGCGAACGCGGCGGCGGTCTCGATCAGGCCGACGATGCGAAGCTGGTCGGTCTTGCGGTGGCCGGTGGTGTTGGCGGCCATGTCGGACATCACGATGTCGGCGCCGCCGTCGAGCATGGCCTTGAGCTTGTCCGGCGCGTCATTGTCCATGAAGTCGAGCTGCGCGAACTCGACGCCGGCGATTTCGGGGATTTCCAGCAGGTCGATTGCGATGACCTTGCCCTTGCCGTCGACCGAGCCGACGCGCTTGGCGGCGATCTGGCTCCAGCCACCCGGCGCCGCACCGAGATCGACCACCGCCATGCCGTGCTTGAGTAGCCGGTATTTGTCGTCGATCTCCAGCAGCTTGAAAGCGGCGCGCGAGCGATAACCCAGCGCCTTCGCCTTCACCACATAGGGATCGTTGAGCTGCCGCTCCAGCCAGAGCTTCGACGACAATTTTCGCTTGCCGTGGGTCTTGACCTGAACGTGCAAGCGGCCGGTGGTGTCCTTGGCCATCTCACCAGCTCCTGAGCGCGCCGTCTTCGCGCATCATCTCGACCAGCATGCCTTCGCGGAGGCCCCGGTCGGCGACGCGCAGGCGCGGCAGCGGAAAGGCGCGGCGGATCGCGTCGAGGATGGCGCAGCCGGCCAGCACGAGATCGGCGCGCTCGATACTGATGCAGCTGTTGGCGGCGCGCTCCTCGTAGCTCATGCCGAGCAGCTTGTTGATAGTCGCGGTGACGTCGGTATCGTTCATCCAGACGCTATCGATGCGGCGGCGGTCGTAGCGCGCGAGGTTGAGATGGATGCCGGCGAGCGTCGTCACAGTGCCTGACGTGCCGAGCAGATGCATGTCGGCGAGATCGCCGCCATGCTGTTCGGCGAACGGCCTGATGTGATGGGCGACCTCGCGCTCCATCGCGGCGTAGATCTCCGACGTCACGTCGCGCCCGCCGAATTGCTCGGCAAGCGTGACCACTCCGAATGGAATGGACATCCAGGCTTTGATGCGCGGCTCCGGATTTGCGGCGTCACGCTCGATCCGTACCAGCTCGGTCGAGCCGCCGCCGATGTCGAACAGGATTGCGCCGCGCCCCCTGGGATCGACCAGCGGCGAGCAGCCGAGCACGGCGAGCGCCGCCTCGGTCTCGCGGTCGATTACCTCGAGCTCGATTCCGGTCTCGGCAGCGACGCGGCTGCGAAAGCCTTCGGCGTTCGAGGCGGCGCGGCAGGCTTCGGTGGCGATCAGCCGCAACCGCCGCGCTTTGCGCAGGTTGATCTTGTCGCGGCAGATGCCGAGCGCCACGATGGCGCGCTCGATCGCGGCCTCGCTGATGCACCCCGTTGCCGCGACGCCCTCGCCGAGCCGGATGATGCGCGAGAAGGAATCGACCACGCGGAAGCCGTCGTGGGTCGGACAGGCGATCAGGAGCCTGCAATTGTTGGTGCCGAGGTCGAGCGCCGCGTAGACGCCGGTTCCCGGCGCTTGCGCGCCGACGGCCGGTTCAGTGGCGAACGCCGCCGCCATCGACCCCAGCTCACCGTGCGGCGCAAGGCCGTCGCGGAGCCGCGTGTGGTCATTCATACAAACTGTCTTTCCGCGGCCGGTTAGGCCGAGCTGGAATTGCTTTTTCGCCTGAAACATTAGCAGCGCGCCAATCCTGCGCAACAACGCATCACATGGGACCATGCCCATTCGTGCGTTGTCGTGAACGGGCCGGTGGGTTATTTTTGAGGGGTCCGGTCCCCCAGGCGCCCCCCAAAACCGCGCAATTGCCGGCTTTTCAGGTCAATTCCATGCAAGAACACACCAAATCCTCCACGCTCGAAAACGCTATTGCACTGCAAAAATATGGTGTCGGGCAGCCGGTCCGCCGCAAGGAGGACGATACGCTGGTGCGCGGCAAGGGCCGCTACACCGACGATTTCAACCTGCCCGGCCAGGCCTATGCCGTGATCGTCCGCTCGACCCATGCCCACGGCGTCATTCGCGGCATCAACGTCGACGCAGCCAGGGCGATACCGGGCGTGCTAGGGGTCTGGACCGGCAAAGACCTCGATGCGGCCGGCTACGGCCCCTTCACCTGCGGCCTGCCGCTGAAGAGCCGCGACGGCTCGCCCCTGCTCCAGACCAACCGCCAGCCGCTCGCAACCGACAAGGTCCGTTTCGTCGGCGATCCCGTCGCCTTCGTGGTGGCGGAGACGCTGGCCCAGGCGCGCGACGCGGCCGAGGCGGTCGAGCTCGACATCGAGCCGTTGCCGGCGGTGACCGATCCCGAGCAAGCCGCAAAACCCGGCGCGCCGCAGCTCTACGACCACATCCCGAACAATGTCGCGCTCGACTACCACTATGGCGACATCGAGAAGGTCAATGCGGCCTTCGCCGGCGCCGCTCACGTGACCAAGGTCGACATCGAAAACACCCGTGTCGCCGTGGTCTCGATGGAGCCGCGCGCCGGCCTTGCCTCCTACGACAAGAAGACCGAGCGTTACACCATCCAGATGCCGACGCAGGGCGTCGCCGGCAACCGCGCCAACCTCGCCAAGAACCTGAAGGTGCCGAACGAAAAGGTACGCATCCTCACCGCCAATGTCGGCGGGTCCTTCGGCATGAAGAACGTCAACTATCCCGAGTACATGTGCATCCTTTACGCGGCCAAGGAATTGGGGCGGCCGGTGAAATGGCTGGACGAACGCTCGACCAGCTTCTTGTCCGACAGCCACGGCCGTGCGCAGAAGATTCACGCCGAGCTCGCGCTGGACGCCGAGGGGCATTTCCTCGCCGCCAAGCTCTCGGGCTACGGCAATCTCGGAGCCTACATCACTGGCGTTGCTCCCAGTCCGCTCTCGCTCAACACCAGCAAGAACTTTTCCAGCGTTTATCGCACGCCGCTGATGGCCGTCGATATCAAGACGGTGCTGACCAACACCACGCTGATGGGCGCCTATCGCGGCGCCGGACGGCCCGAGGCCAACTACTACATGGAACGGTTGATCGACCGCGCCGCCGACGAGATGGGCATCAACCGCCTGACGATGCGCAAGCGCAACTTCATCAAGCAAAACCAGATGCCCTTCGCCGCGTCCTCCGGTGTCACCTATGACAGCGGCGACTTCCAGGCTGTCTTCAACAAGGCGCTCGAAATCTCCGACCACGAGAACTTTGCCAAGCGCAAGAAGGAGAGCAAGAAGGCCGGCAAGCTGCGTGGCATCGCTGTCGGTTCCTATCTGGAGGTGACCGCACCTCCCGGCGTCGAGCTCGGCAAGATCGTGTTCGATCCCGATGGCTCGGTGCAGCTCATCACCGGTACGCTCGATTACGGTCAGGGCCACGCCACGCCGTTCGCGCAGGTGCTGTGCGAGCAGCTCGGCGTCCCCTTCGACAGCGTCAAGCTGGTGCAGGGCGACAGCGACATCGTGCACACCGGCAATGGCACCGGCGGCTCGCGCTCGATCACCGCGACCGGCATGGCGATCGTGGGCGCCGCCAAGCTCGTGATCGAAAAGGGCAAGCGCGCCGCCGCGCACATGCTGGAGGCATCCGAAGCCGACATCGAATTCGAAGGCGGCAGTTTCACGATCGCCGGCACGGATCGCAGCATCGACATCATGGAGCTCGCCAAACGCCTGCATGACAGCAAGATGCCTGAGGGGGTGCCCGACAGCCTCGACGTCGATCACACCAGCGAACCGGTGCCGTCGGCCTTCCCGAACGGCTGCCATGTCGCCGAGGTCGAGATCGACCCCGAGACCGGCGTGGTGCAGATCGTGCGCTACAGCGCGGTCAACGATTTCGGAACGGTGATCAACCCGCTGCTGGTCGCGGGCCAGCTCCATGGCGGCGTGGTCCAGGGCATCGGCCAGGCGCTGATGGAGCACGTCCGCTACGACGAGAACGGCCAGCCGATCACGGGCTCGCTGATGGACTACGCACTGCCGCGCGCCGAGGACGTTCCGAACATGACGGTCGGCGACCACCCGGTGCCGGCCACGACCAATCCGCTCGGCAGCAAGGGCTGCGGCGAAGCCGGCTGCGCCGGCAGCCTGTCCACGGTCGTGAACGCGGTGATCGACGCGCTCTCCGACTACGGCATCAAGCACATCGATATGCCGCTGACGCCGGAGCGTGTGTGGCGCGCGATCCAGGATGCGAAGGGGAAAGCGGCGTAAAGCTGCCCTTCTGCCCTCCACACGCACACTGTGATCGCCCGGCTCGACCGGGCGATCACAGTACTCCGAGGCAGCAGTGATTCACGGAGAAGCCGCGGCGTACTGGATGCCCCGCCTTCGCGGGGCATGACACCGAGCTTGGAGCGGTGTACTTGCCTCTCGCCGCCCGCGCTCTACGCCGCCGCCTGCTCGCGCGGCTGGTAGATCGCGGTGTGCTGGCAGTGCGCCAGCGGCGTCGTGCCGTTGGCGACCACCAGCGCGTCGAGCTCGACGAAACGGTGACCCTTCTTCTCGTAATTCGCGGTGACTTTGGCCCGCGCGGTGATCTCATCACCGGCGCGTGCGGCCGACAGCAATTGCATGCGGCTGCCGACATGGATCCACGGGCCAAGGATCGTGTTGTCCACCAGCACGCGGTTCATGACGCGCTGGATCAGGCCGGGATGGCCGAGCCCCTCGCGCGCGAAGATCGGATCGGCCTCGCGGACATCAGCGAGATAGTCGGCGGCATCCTGCCCGGCCCAGCGGCGCGGCGTCGTACCGAGCCATTTGCCGGTCTCGAATGTTGCCGGGCTGACCGGCTTGCGCTCCGCGACTGCTGGGACTGCGACATAGTCGCTCAACGACACCGCAGTCGCAATCGCCGGCAGCGACGCCGTCCCCGTCGCGCAGAGCTCGGTGCGGCTGAACACCTCGATGGTGAGCAGGCCGTTGTGCTCGGTCGCATCGATTTCGGCGGTCTCGGCGTCATAGACCGGCTTGATGAAACGCGCCTCGATCAGCCCGCGCGACAGGAAATCGCGGCCCCAGCGCGCCATCGGCACATGCATCATGTAGGCGAAGACGTCGACGCCGGGGACCAGCCCACCGGAAAACCCGAAGCGGCGCGCCACATTGTCGTCATGCATCTTGTTTTCGGACTGTTTGGCCGTGTTGTAGGCCTCGACACGATAGGTCTCGAGCCGGTTCGGCATGGCTTGGCTTTCCCCAATTTCTTGTCGTTTCGGGCCGATCGTAGGCCCTGAGGAACCGGGGTCAATCCCCTCGCCTTTGCGGGCCGAATGGGCTACCACGCGGCTGCTGCGGAACCGCTTCGCAAGCCCCATCTACGGACAATGACGAACCCTCAAAACACCACCCGCATCTATGTCGACGCCGACGCCTGTCCGGTGAAGGACGAGATCTATCGCGTCGCCGGCAGACACGGCCTGCCCGTGAGCGTGGTCGCGGGCAATTTCATCCGCGTGCCCCAGGATCCGCTGATCGAGCGGGTCGCCGCGGGGTCGGGCATGGACGCAGCCGATGACTGGATCGCCGAACGCGCCGGGCCCGGCGATATCGTCATTACCTCGGATATTCCGCTCGCGAGCCGCTGCGTGAAGGCCGGCGCCGATGTGATTGCGTCCAACGGCAAGGCGTTCACCGAGGAGTCGATCGGGATGACGCTCGCGGTCCGCAACCTGATGACCGATCTGCGCTCGGCCGGCGAAGTCACCGGCGGCCCGAAGTCGTATTCACCGCGCGACCGCTCGACGTTTCTGTCGACGCTCGACCAGACCATCCGCCGCATTCAGCGCCGCCGCGCCGACCAGGCCGCAACAAGACAGGACTGAGACACCGCATGGCGCCACCGCTGATTCAACTGCGCGATATCAAGCTGACCTTCGGCGGCACGCCGCTCCTGGCGGGCGTCGAACTGTCGGTTTCGACCGGCGAGCGCGTCTGCCTGATCGGCCGCAACGGTTCCGGTAAATCGACGCTGCTCAAGATCGCCGCCGGCCTGGTCGAACCGGATGGCGGCAGCCGTTTCGTGCAGCCCGGCGCCACCATTCGCTACCTGCCGCAGGAGCCCGATTTTTCCGGTTTCTCCACCACGCTGGCCTATGTCGAGGCAGGCCTCAATGCCGGCGACGACCATTATCAGGCGCGCTATCTGGTCGAGCAGCTCGGTCTTAGCGGTGAAGAAGATCCGGCGCATGTCTCCGGCGGCGAAGCGCGCCGCGCTGCGCTGGCACGCGTACTGGCGCCCTCGCCCGATATCCTGCTGCTGGACGAGCCGACCAACCATCTGGATCTTCCGACCATCGAATGGCTGGAGAGCGAACTGGAGAGCCGCCGCTGCGCGCTGGTGATCATCAGCCATGATCGGCGCTTCCTGGGCAATCTCTCGCGCAGCACCGCCTGGCTCGACCGAGGCCAGATCCGGCAGATCGACCGCGGCTTCAGTGCTTTCGAGGCCTGGCGTGACGAGGTGCTCGCCGAGGAAGAGCGCGACCAGCACAAGCTCGACCGCAAGATCGTCAACGAGGAGCACTGGTTGCGGTACGGCGTCTCGGGCCGTCGCAAGCGCAACGTCAAGCGGCTGGGGAACCTGCACGCGCTGCGCGACCAGCGCCGCACCCATCGCGGCGCGACGGGCAACGCCAACCTCGCGGCTGCCGAAGCCGACAAATCCGGCAAGCTCGTCATCGAGGCCAAGAATATCAGCCGGTCCTATGGCGAGCGAAAGATCGTCGACGGCTTCTCGATCCGCGTCCAGCGCGGCGATCGCATCGGCATCGTCGGCCCGAACGGCGCCGGCAAGACCACGCTGATCGAGATGCTGACCGGCGGCAGCGCACCGGACAGCGGCAGCATACGGCTCGGTGCCAACATCGAGATGGCCACGCTCGACCAGCATCGGGAAAGTCTCGATCCGAAGACGACGCTGGCCGAGGCGCTGACCGGCGGCCGCGGCGACCATGTCATGGTCGGCGGCAAGCCGAAGCACGTCGTCAGCTACATGAAGGACTTCCTGTTCGCCCAGGAACAGATGCGCACGCCGCTGGAGGTGCTGTCGGGCGGTGAACGCGGCCGGCTGATGCTGGCGCGCGCCCTGGCGAAGCCCTCGAACCTCCTGGTGCTGGACGAGCCGACCAACGACCTCGACCTGGAGACCCTCGACGTTCTCGAGGAAATGCTTAGCGACTACGAGGGCACCGTGATTCTGATCAGCCACGATCGCGATTTTCTCGACCGCGTGGTGACGTCTGTGATCGTGCCCGAGGGCAACGGACGCTGGCTCGAATATGCCGGCGGCTATACCGACATGCTCGCCCAGCGCGGCGCTGACGTGAAGCGCGCGACAGCGAAGGCCGTCGAAGAGACGAGAGAGCAGCGAACCGTCGCGCCTTCCGGCGTCGCGAAGCGACGGTTGACCTTCAACGAGCAACACGCGCTGGAGACGTTGCCCAAGACCATCGCCAAGCTGCAGGCCGAGATCGCCAAGCAGCAGCGCTTCCTTGACGACCCCGATCTGTTCCGGAAAGATCGCAAGCGCTTCGATCAGGCCTCCGACGCTCTGACGAAGGCGCAAAAGGAACTGGCCGAGGCCGAGGACAAATGGCTGGAGCTCGAAGTGCGGCGCGAAGAGATTGAACAGGCCTAGCGTGCATTTCGCAAAAGTGGGCACCGCTTTTGCAAACGGGATGCGCGCCAACTCAGAGACTTCCATGACAACGACCCTTGCCGCCAAGATCGCCCGCGAATACGGCACCCCCTGCGCCGTCATCGACATGGACAAGGTCGAGCGCAACATCGCGCGGATCCAGAAGGCCTGCGACGACGCCGGAGTTGCCAACCGTCCCCACATCAAGACGCACAAGAACCCCACGATCGCGAGGATGCAGATCGCGGCCGGCGCGAAGGGCATCACCTGCCAGAAGCTCGGTGAAGCCGAGATCATGGTCAATGCCGGGATCGACGACATCCTGATCAGCTACAATTTGCTCGGCGAAGAAAAAATAGCGCGGTTAGGGGCGCTGCAGGCGAAGGCCAACATGACGGTCGCCGCGGACAATTCGACCGTCGTTGCCGGCCTGCCCAAGGCCGCTGCGGCCTCAGGCCGACCGCTGTCGGTTGTGGTCGAATGCGATACCGGCCGCAAGCGCGCCGGCGTCGAGACGCCCGCCGAGGCCATTGCCCTGGCGCAGGAGATTGCTGCATCCAAGGGACTGCAATTCGCCGGCTTCATGATGTATCCGACCGAGACAGGCTGGGCGGACGCGCAAAAATTCTATGACGAAGCTCTGGCTGGCGTGCGCGCGCATGGACTCGATGCAAAAATCGTCTCGACCGGCGGAACGCCGAACCTGAAAAATATCGGCAAGCTCAAGGGCGGCACCGAGCATCGCTTCGGCACCTATATCTACAACGACCGCATGCAGGTCGCGGCCGGCGTCGCCACCTGGGACGACTGCGCGCTGCACATCTATTCGACCGTGGTCAGCCGCGCCGCGCCTGAGCGCGGCATCCTCGACGCCGGCTCGAAGACTCTGACGACGGACACCGGCGGCCTCGACGGCCACGGCCTCATCCTGGAGCACCCCGAAGTCAAGATCGCACGCTTCGCCGAGGAGCACGGCTTCCTCGACCTCTCCCGCAGCAACACCCGCCCCAATGTCGGCGACGTCGTGCGGGTCGTACCCAATCATGTCTGCGTCGTCGTCAACATGATGGACGAAGTCGTGATGGTGCGCGGCGAGGAGATCATCGGCACGCTGCCGGTGGCGGCACGGGGGAAGCTGCGGTAGCTAGCCCCCGATCAGCGCCTGGAGTTCCCGGACCAGTCCATCGCGGAAGAGCTTGATCGGCCGCTCCAGCCGACCGGCGGGGGCGCGATGCACCACCCATGCGCGCACCGCGGGTTTGAAGTCGCGCGCAGCGACCGGCTTGAGCTTGTCGCGAAATGCGCTGCGTTTCAGGGCGATCGGGGTGACCAGCCCGACGCCGAGACCACGCGACACCAGCGACAGGCGAAGCTCACTATCCAGCGCCTCGACCGCGATGTTGAACGGCAGATGCGAGGCATCGAATTTTCGCTTCAGCGTATCGCGAAATCCACAGCCATCCTGGTTGATTACCCACGACAGTTGGGACAGCCGTTCCAGGTCGACGGTGCGCGGGATCTTCATCTCGCGTGCGACGACGAAGACGACGGGCTGCGCGCCGAGATCGTCGGCCGCGAGATCGGCGGGCGGCACTGCACCGTCGGGGAGACAAATCGCGGCCGCATCGAGCTCGTTGCGGCAGACGCGCTCGAGCTGGTTCGGCGACCAACCGGAGACCACCCGCACGGCCAGCGCGGGAAATTCGGCACGCACTGCATCGAGTGGTGCGGTCAAGCCCGCTTCGGAGAGAAACGGCGTCAGACCGAGCCTGAACTCGCCGCGGACCATTCCGTCGTTGGCCACGCCCGACTTGAGGTCGTCCAGCATCCTGAGCAGGCGCCTGCCCTGCTCGTAGGCTTCATGGCCCGCCGCCGTCGGCTTCAGGGGCTTCGAGAGCCGATCCAGAAGCTGCGCCCCCAGCATCTCCTCGAGATTCTGGATACGTCGGGTCACGCCAGGCTGGGTGAGATTGAGACGCGCCGAGGCTGCGACAATCGATCCGGTCTCGACGACGGCGACGAAAGCGACGAGGTCATGGGTATTCATAACAAACCCGCATATTCTTTATCGGCTTATTTGAATTGTAGCATATTGCTCGGTCCGCTTAAAGGGTCCCGCGCCACAGCTGCGAGGTCCCATGACTATCTCCGAAACCACCAGGCCCGCGCCCCGAAACCAGCTCGCCGAGCGGCCGCTGATCTGGCTCGGCGCGATCACCGCCGGTGTCGTCGTCACCAATCTGTTCGCGCCGCAGATCCTGCTCGGCCTGATCGGCCGGTCAATGTCCATGCCCGCGTGGCAGGCGGGCCTGATCAGCACGCTGACCTTGCTCGGCTACGCACTCGGCCTGCTGCTGCTCGTGCCTCTGGTCGATCTGGTCGAGAACCGGCTTGTCATCCTCCGCACGCTTGGCTGCGCGATCCTCGCCGCCGTGGCGACGGCGCTCGCGCCGACGCCCGCGCTCCTGCTGCTCGCCACCTTCATCCTCGGCGCCTGCTGCGCGGCGATCCAGATGATAGTTCCGCTTGTCGCATCGATGGTGGCGCCGGATCGCCGCGGCCAGGCCATCGGCGAGGTGATGGGCGGATTGATGATCGGCATCCTGTTGTCGCGACCTGCGGCGAGCCTGATCGCCGATCTCTGGAGCTGGCGCGCCTACTATGTCGTCTCGGCCATTCTGATGACCCTGCTTGCCTGCGCGCTCGCCCGCTACCTTCCAACCCTTCAACCGACGGGACGCGCGAGCTACGCCGACTTGCTCCTGTCCTTTCCAAGACTGCTCCGCGAAGAGCCCGTGCTCCGCGTGCGGGCCTGGACCGCATCGCTGGTCATGGCTTCCTTCACGGCGTTCTGGTCGGCGGTCGCGCTGCGGCTGCCGGAGGCGCCGTTCGACCTCGACGCCAGGGGAGTTGCCGCCTTCGCACTGATCGGCGTGGCGGGCGCCGCGGCGACACCGATGGCCGGCCGCTGGGGCGACAGGGGCCGGGCGCGGCCGATGTTCTTTGCCGCCCATCTGCTCATCATCGGGTCGCTTGCGCTCTGTGCCTGGGCGAGCGTGCTTGAATCCCAGATCACCGGTCTGCTGGTCCTGAGCCTCGGCACGATCCTGCTCGACGTCGGCATCACCACCGACCAGACGTTGGGCCGTCGCGCCATCAACCTGTTGCGCCCCGAGGCCCGCGGTCGCATGAACGGCCTGTTCGTCGCGCTGTTCTTCATTGGCGGTGGCGTCGGCGCGGCGGCGGCATCGCTGGCCTGGAGTTTTGGCGGCTGGACGATGGTCTGCGCAGTGGCGGCAAGCTTCGGCGTGCTCGGCCTCCTCACGGATCTCGCAACCCGGACCGGAACGTCATGACGGGATGGTCAGGGCGACAATTGGGCGAGCCGTCGCAACACACCCCTACCCGCCGCAGCCCCCGTCGCGAACGAGGCCTGGAGCAAATAGCCACCCGTCGGCGCCTCCCAGTCCAGCATCTCTCCGGCCGCGAACACGCCCGGCAGCTTGCGGATCATGAATTCCGAGTCGAGTTCATCGAAGGAAATCCCGCCGGCGCTGGAGATCGCGCGCGCGATTGGCGCGACGCCCGTGAGCTTGACCGGCACGGCGTTGATGAGCTCCACCAATCGCTCAGCCGACATCGCCGACAACGACTGGCCGGCACTGATGGCAGCTTCCTGCAACAGCCCGACCGCGACCGGAGACAGCTGTGCAGCCTTGCGCAGGAAATTGGAGAACGATTGCTTGCCGCGCGCGGCGGATAGGCGCTGGACGAGTTCGCCATGATGGACATCCGGCCGCAACGCGACGTGCAGGACCGCTTCGCCGTTCGCCGCAATCGCCTCGCGCAGTTCGGCCGACAACGCATAGATCGCCCCGCCTTCGATCCCGCCGGTTGTGATCATGGCCTCGCCGCGCGCGCGCTGTGGGCCGAAGGACAGCGCGATGGCCTTGAGCGGTTGGCCTTCGAAGCGCGTGCTGAAGATTTCGGACCAGGCGACGGTGAAGCCGCAGTTCGCCGGCCGCAGCGGCGAGATCGCAACGCCTTTGTCGGCGAGGATCGTCGTCCAGCCGCCATCGGAGCCTAGTCGCGGCCAGCTTGCGCCGCCGAGTGCCAGCACCGTGGCATCCGCGGCGATGGCGGCGCCGCCGCCGGGTGTGTCAAAGACCAGTTGTCCGTCTCTATCCCACCCCATCCAGCGCTGGCGAAAGGCAAAGCGGACGCCGGCCGCATCGAGGCGTCGCAGCCAGGCGCGCAGCAAGGGCGACGCCTTGAACGCTTTCGGAAACACACGCCCGCTGGAGCCGACAAAAGTCGGCTCGCCCAGCGCCTCGCTCCACGCGCGCAGCGCGTCCGGCGGAAACGCGTCGATCGCAGCCTGCAACCTCTGCGCCGCCTCGCGGTAGCGCGTGATGAACTGCGGCAGCGGTTCGCTGTGGGTGAGATTGAGCCCGCCGCGGCCGGCCATCAGGAATTTCCGGCCAGCGGACGGCATCGAATCGTAGACGGTGACGCGAGCACCACCCTGCACGAGCACTTCGGCCGCTATCAGCCCGGCAGGGCCGGCGCCGATGACGGCGACGGCTGTCAGAGTTTTACCCCGGCACGCGCAGCGGCTTGCGCCACATATTTCTGCGTCTGCTCGAAAGCCCCCTGCAGCGCCTTCGCCTTCGACATGTCGCTGATCTCGGCGAAATGCGCCGCGACCGCGTCCGGGGTCCACTCGGATTCCGGCAGGTTGATGCCTTCGCTCTCGACGATCTTGATTACCGCGAACGAGCCGGCGCCGGCGCCCATGATGGTGCGGGTCGGCGCGTCCTCGCTCAGCATGTACTCGACCGCGGGCGTGATCGCGTTCGGCTTCATCAACTGCAGCGCCTGCGGCGGCAGCAGCTCTTCCGTCATGCGGGTTGCCGCCGTCGGCGAGATGATGTTGACACGGATGTCGGTCTTGCGGCCCTCTTCCGCCAGCACGTTCATCAGGCCGACCATGCCGGACTTGGCCGCACCGTAATTGGCCTGGCCGAAATTGCCGTAGAGGCCGGAGGACGACGTCGTCAGGACGATGCGGCCATAGTTGCGATCGCGCATGCCGGCCCAGGCCGCCTTGCAGCAATAAAAGGTCCCGACGAGGTGCACGTCGAGCACCTTCTGGAAATCGGCCGCTTCCATCTTGCCGAACGACTTGTCGCGCAAAATGCCGGCATTGGCACACAAGAGGTCGACGCTGCCCCATTCCTTGGTGGCGCGCTCAACCATCGCCGTGACCTGCTCGAAATTGGAGACGTCGGCGCCGTCGGCCATGGCGATGCCGCCCGCTTTACGGATCTCCTCGACCACGGCTTCCGCCGGCGACAGCGAACCGCCGCTGCCGTCGCGCGCGCCGCCGAAATCGTTGACCACGACCTTGGCGCCGCGGCTTGCCAATCCCAGCGCATGCGCGCGCCCCAGACCATTGCCCGCGCCGGTGACGATGGCGACGCGTCCGTCGAACCTGATTGCCATGAGTGCAGTTCCTGCTTCTTCTTCCTTCTCCCCTTGTGGGAGAAGGTGGCGCGAAGCGCCGGATGAGGGGTCTCTCGCAACGGATGTGCTCGCGGAGAGAGACCCCTCACCCGCCTCGCGTTCCGCGAGGCACCCTCTCCCACAAGGGGAGAGGGTTCGAGCGCACCGATTTGGACAGCTTTTGAGCAGCGATGGGTTGCCGGGTCAAGCCCGGCAGCGTCAGGCGAAATAGATCAACCCGAGCCAGTCCGCGACCAGCGCGGGCTTGTCCTCGCCTTCGATTTCCACGGTGACGTTGGTGCGCGACTGCAATTCATTCGGCTTGCGCAGCTTGGCTTCCGCCAGCACGAAACGGCCGCGAACGCGTTTTCCTGAACGCACCGGCGAGATGAAACGCAGCTTGTCGAAACCGTAGTTGACGCCCATCGTGGTGCCCGCGATGACGGGCATCACCTCGTAGGACATGATCGACAGCAGCGACATCGTCAGGAAACCGTGCGCAATGGTGGTGCCGAACGCCGTCTCCTTCTTCGCACGCTCCGGGTCGACGTGAATGAACTGATGATCCTCGATCACGTCGGCATAGGTGTCGATGCGTGGCTGATCGACCAGGTGCCATGACGACACGCCGATCTCCTTGCCGACCATGGCTTGGTAGGCCTGAAGCGTAATCGGCGGCTTCTTCCAGACTTCGTTCACTTAGGTCTCACTCCGTGTTTTCGGCAGCTCCGGAAAATCCTCTTCGCGGAATTCCCGGCCGCGCAGGGGATCGTTGCGATCGTCGTCACGCTCGAGACGTCTGAGCTGGACGCGGCGGATCTTACCCGAGATCGTCTTCGGCAGCTCCGTGACGATCTCGAGGCGGCGGATGCGCTTGAACGGCGCCAGGCGCGTGTGCAGATGCTTGAAGATGGAGAGCGCGGTGTCCGGCGAGCGCTCCGCGCCGGATGTCAGCAGCACAAAGGCCTTGGGAATCGCGAGCCGGATCGGATCCGGGCTCGGCACGACTGCGGCTTCCGCGACGAGCTCGTGCTCGAGCAACACGCTCTCAAGTTCGAACGGGCTGATGCGATAGTCGGAGGATTTGAACACGTCGTCGGACCGGCCGACGAAAGTGAGATAGCCGTCATCGTCCTCGAACACGACGTCGCCGCTGCGATAGAGCTCGCCTTCGGCGCCGGACAGCCCGCCGTTGTCGCCCTGATAGCCCTGCATCAGGCCGGCGGGACGGTTTTCGCCGAGCACCAGAGCCACCTCGCCCTCCTTGGCCGGATGACCATCGGCGTCGCTGACCTGCACGCGATAGCCCGGCAGCGGCCGGCCCATCGAGCCGATCTTGATCTTTTGCCCCGGCGAGTTGCCGGCGAGCGCCGTCGTTTCAGTCTGGCCGTAACCGTCGCGAATGGTGAGGCCCCAGGCGGCCTGCACCTGGTCGATCACCTCAGGATTGAGCGGCTCGCCGGCGCCGCAGACCTCGCGCAAGGCCACCTTGAACGACGCCAAGTTCTCCTGGATGAACAGCCGCCACACCGTCGGCGGCGCGCACAGCGTAGTGACGCCGCAGCGGCCGATGGTGGCAAGCAGCCCCTTGGCGTCGAAGCGCGGCTGATTGGCCACAAAGACGGTTGCGCCCGCGTTCCACGGCGCGAAGAAGCAGCTCCAGGCATGCTTGGCCCAGCCGGGTGAGGAGATGTTGAGATGGACGTCGCCGGGCTTCAACCCGATCCAATACATGGTCGAGAGATGGCCGACGGGATAACTGCGCTGGCTGTGCCGAACCAGTTTTGGCTTTGCCGTGGTGCCCGAGGTGAAATAGAGCAGCATCGGGTCGTCAGCGTTGGTCGGACCGTCCGCTGCAAAGCTCTCCGACGCCTCTGCCGCGTCATCATAGGAAAGCCAGCCATCGGAGGCCTCGCCTACGACGATGCGGACGATATTCTCGGCGCCAAGACTGGCAAACTTCGCAACCTGGTCCTGCGCTGCCACCACCGCCTTCGCCTTGCCGCGATCGAGCCGGTCGCGGAGCTCGTCGGCGGTGAGCAGCGTCGTTGCGGGAATCACGACGACGCCGAGCTTCATCGCGGCCAGCATCGTCTCCCACAGCGGAACGACATTGCCGAGCAGCAGCAGGAGATGATCGCCGCGCTTCAAGCCCTGTGCTCGGAGGAAATTCGCGACCTGGTTGGAGCGGCGTGACAACGCCCCGAACGAGAGCTTGGTCTGCCGGTCCTGCGCGGCATCGACGATCCAAAGCGCAGGACGATCCTTGCTGTCCGCATTCGCCGCCAGCTCGGCGTCGAACCAGTCGAGTGCCCAGTTGAAGGGGACCGGATCAGGCCAGCGGAAGTCCTTGACCGCTGTCTCATAGTCCGTGCGGTTGTGAAGCAGAAGCGCGCGCGCTTCCTGAAATGTCGTCATCAAGCTTTCCCGGCTAGACTCCTAACGTGCTCGATAATTCCGGAAAAATCCACCCCGCCGTGGCCGGCTGCGTCGAATGACTGATAGATCTCCTGCGCATGCTTGCCGAGCGGGGTTGCGGCGCCCGCGGCCTTCGCCGCGTCCTGCGCCAGCGTCAGATCCTTCACCATCAGCGCCGAGGCAAAGCCCGGCTTGTAGCCGTTGTTGGCGGGCGAGGTCGGCACTGGACCGGGCACCGGGCAATAGGTCGTCAGCGACCAGCACTGGCCCGACGAGGTCGAGGCCACATCGAACAGCGCCTGGTGCGAGAGCCCGAGCTTCTCGGCCAGCGCGAACGCCTCGCTCACGGCGATCATGGAAATGCCAAGGATCATGTTGTTGCAGATTTTTGCCGCCTGGCCTGCGCCGGCCCCGCCGCAATGCACGATCTTCTTGCCCATGTTCTCCAGCACGGGCTTTGCCGCTGCAAACGCGTTGTCCTCGCCGCCGCACATGAAGGTGAGCGTCGCACCCTTGGCGCCGCCGGTGCCGCCGGAGACCGGCGCGTCGACCGAAAGCACGCCGCTTTTGGCCGCCAGCGCATGCGCCTGGCGCGCGCTCTCGACGTCGATGGTGGAGGAGTCGATGACCAACGCGCCCTTGGTCATGACAGGAACGACCTCGCCCCACACGCCGAGCACATGCTTGCCGGCCGGCAGCATGGTGACGACCACATCGGCGCCCTTCACGGCGCCCGCCGCGCTGTCGGCGATGCCGGCACCGTCGGCCTTGGCCTGGTTCCGGGAGGCCTCGGCGAGGTCGAAAGCGACGACCTTGTGGCCGGCCTTGACCAGATTGGCGGCCATGGGCCCGCCCATGTTGCCGAGACCGATGAATGCGATCGTGGCCATCTTGGTTTCCTCCGCTGAACGTTTCGTTGGTTAGTTGAACTTCAATTCGTCGGCGCCAATCTCGGCGAGATACGGCGCAAGCAGGTCCGGAGTGACATCCTCGATGCGGGGCGGCGACCAGGTCGGATTGCGATCCTTGTCGATCACGGCGGCGCGCACGCCTTCGCGAAAGTCGTCGCTGCGGAAAACTTCCAGCGCAGCGCGATATTCGCGCACCAGGCATTCTTCCAGGCTCGACGCGGTGCGCCCGAGCCGCAGCAGCTTGAGCGTCACCACCATGCCGCGCGGCGATTTTTCGTTGAGCCTCTTCAATGTCGCCAGCGCGAACTCGGAACCGTCGCGCTTCAGCGCGGCAAAAATGTCTTCCATGCGGTCGAAGCCGAACAGTGCGTCGATCGCCGGCTCCTTTGCGGCGACCGGCCCCGCGGTCTCCCCCGTCGCAAAACCGTTGATGAGCTTGCTGACATCGGCCGCGGTGACGCCCTGGCGAACCTTGGTCAGCGCGTCGCGCAACTCGGGCCATTTGGCCGCCGGTACCTCCGCATCGGCAAACCTGGCGTGGATCGCATCGGGGCCGTTCATGGTCTGGCCGGTCAGGCCAAAATAAGTGCCGATCTCGCCCGGCGAGCGTGACAACACCCAGGTGCCGCCGACGTCGGGAAAGAAACCGAGCCCGACCTCGGGCATCGCAAGCCTGGTGCGGTCGGTGACGATGCGATGGCTCGCATGCGCCGAGAGTCCGACGCCGCCGCCCATCACAATGCCGTCCATGAAGGCGACATAGGGTTTCGGGAATTTCTTGATCCGGGCGTTGAGGATGTACTCTTCTCGCCACAGAATCTTGCCGAGATCGCCGTCGACCTTCGAGCTCTCCCAGAGCGCGCGAATGTCGCCGCCGGCACACAGGCCGCGCTCGCCGGCACCTTCCAGCACGATCACGGCAACGGCTGGATCGGCCTCAAAACGGTCGAGCGCCTTATCGATGTCGCGAAACATCTCCAGCGTCACGGCGTTGATCGCCTTCGGACGGTTGAGCCTGACAATGCCGGCCGAGCCCTCGACCCGTGCGACCAGATCGCCCTCCTCCACTCCACTCATCGTGCGCCCTCGATCAATTTGCGCGCCACGATCAGCCGCATGATTTCATTGGTGCCTTCGAGAATCTGGTGCACGCGCAAATCGCGCACGATCTTCTCGATGCCGTATTCGCTGAGATAGCCGTATCCGCCATGAAGCTGGAGCGCCTGGTTGGCGACCTCAAAGCCGACATCGGTGCCGAAGCGTTTGGCCATCGCGCAGAGCATGGTGGCGTCGGGGTCCTTGCGATCCAGCGCGGCGGCGGCACGCCACAGGAACGTGCGTGCGGCCTCGAGTTCGATCGCCATGTCGGCGAGCTTGAATTGCAGCGCCTGGAATTCGTCGAGACGCTTGCCGAACGCTTTGCGCTCTTTCATGTAGGCGCGCGCCTTGTCCAGCGCGGTCTGCGCGCCGCCGAGCGAGCAGGCCGTGATGTTCAGACGGCCGCCGTCGAGGCCGGCCATCGCGATCTTGAAGCCGACACCCTCCTCGCTCAAGCGATTGGCGACCGGCACGCGGGCGTTCTCGAAGATCACGGCGCGGGTCGGCTGCGCGTTCCAGCCCATCTTGCGCTCGTTGGCGCCGAACGAGACGCCCGGCGTCTTGCCGTCGATCACCAGCGTCGAGATGCCGCCGGGGCCATCGCCGCCGGTGCGCACCATCGCGACCAGCAGATCGGTGCCGCCAGCGCCGGAGATGAACTGTTTCTGGCCGTTGAGGACGTAATGATCGCCGTCGCGCACGGCGCGGGTGCGCAGCGCTGCCGCGTCCGAGCCGGCGCCAGGCTCGGTCAGGCAGTAGCTAGCAATCAGCTCCATGGTGCAGAGCTTGGGCAACCATGTGTGGCGCTGGGTGTCGCTGCCGTAGGCATCGATCATCCAGGACGCCATGTTGTGGATGGAGATGAAGGCCGAGGTGGTCGGACAGCCCGTCGCCAGCGCCTCGAAGATCAGCGCCGCGTCGAACCGCGACATGGCGGAGCCGCCGACATCGTCGCGGATATAGATGCCGCCCATGCCAAGCGCTGCTGCCTCGCGCATCACTTCGACGGGAAAATGCTTCTCCTCGTCCCAGCGCAGCGCGAACGGCGCGATCTTTTCCGCCGCAAACGCCAACGCCATGTCGCGAACCGCGATCTGATCCTCGTTCAGAGCGAACTGCATGATGGGCTGCTCACTGTTCTCGTCATTGCGAGGAGCGAAGCGACGAAGCAATCCAATGTGTCCGAGGAGAAAGTCTGGATTGCTTCGCTACGCTCGCAATGACGGGCTGGGCTACAGCCTTACTTCATCAGCGGGATCGAGAACTCCGCGCCTTCCTTGACACCGGACGGCCAGCGCGAGGTCACCGTCTTGGTCTTGGTGTAGAAGCGGACCGAATCCGGACCGTGCTGGTTGAGATCGCCGAAGCCGGACTTCTTCCAGCCGCCGAAGGTGTAATAGGCGATCGGCACCGGGATCGGCACGTTGATGCCGACCATGCCGACATTGACCTTGGCCGCGAAGTCGCGCGCGGCATCGCCGTCGCGGGTGAAGATCGCAACGCCGTTGCCGTAGTCATGCTCCGACGGCAGCGCCAGCGCTTCCTTGTAGTCATGCGCGCGCACGACCGAGAGCACGGGGCCAAAAATCTCTTCCTTGTAGATTCGCATGTCCTTGGTGACGTTGTCGAACAGCGAACCGCCGAGATAGAAGCCATTCTCGTAGCCCTGCATCTTGAAGCCCCGACCGTCGACGGCGAGCGTCGCGCCTTCCTTGATGCCGATGTCGATATAGCCCTTCACCTTCTCGACCGCCTCGCGCGTCACCAACGGACCGTAATCGGCCGACGGATCGATCGAGGTGCCGATCTTGAGCGACTCGACGCGCGGGACCAGCTTTTCCATCAAGCGGTCGGCAGTGGACTTGCCGACCGGGACCGCGACGGACACGGCCATACAGCGTTCGCCGGCCGAACCGTAACCGGCGCCGATCAGTGCGTCGACCGCCTGGTCCATGTCGGCGTCGGGCATGATGATGGCGTGGTTCTTGGCCCCGCCAAAACACTGGCAGCGCTTCCCGGTCTGGGCGGCGCGTTCGTAGATGTATTGCGCGATCGGCGTGGAGCCGACGAAGCCGACGGCCTTGATATCGGGATCGTCGAGGATGGCGTCGACCGCTTCCTTGTCGCCGTTGACGACATTGAGGATGCCGGCCGGCAGGCCCGCCTCGATCATCAGTTCCGCGAGCATCATCGGCACGCCGGGATCGCGCTCCGACGGCTTCAGGATGAAGGCGTTGCCGCAGGCAATCGCAGGCGCGAACTTCCACATCGGGATCATCGCCGGAAAATTGAATGGCGTGATGCCGGCGACGACACCGAGCGCCTGGCGCATCGAGTAGATGTCGATGCCGGGGCCGGCGCCTTCGGTGTATTCGCCCTTCATCAGATGCGGGATGCCGCAGGCGAATTCCGCCACTTCGAGGCCGCGCTGGATGTCGCCCTTGGCGTCAGGAACGGTCTTGCCATGCTCGCGGGCGAGCAGTTCGGCCAGTTTGTCGTAGTCGCGCTGCACCAGCTCAACGAACTTCATCATGACGCGGGCGCGGCGCTGCGGGTTGGTCGCAGCCCATTCCGGCTGAGCAGCGCGGGCGTTTTCCACGGCGGCGCGGACCTCGGCCTTGGACGCCAGCGCCACCTTGGCCTGGACGTCACCGGTCATCGGCTCGAAAACGTCGGCGGTGCGGCCCGAGGTGCCCTTGACCTCCTTGCCACCAATGAAATGTCCGACTGAACGCATGGAATCGTCTCCTTAAGGCGAGCTTGAACGCTTTGACAAATCCTATCGACCTGCATTTTATAGGATTCAAGTCTGAGATAATGCACCATAGATGTGCGAAAATGCTGGATCAAGGCGCTATCGACTGGGATGACTTCCGCTTCGTGCTGGCCATCGTGCGGGGCGGCTCGGTTTCGGCTGCGGCGAAGCAGCTCGGCGTGGACCATGCCACCGTGATCCGCCGCGTCGACCGGCTAGAAAAGCACCTCTCGGCCAAGCTGTTTGACCGGCGCAAGACCGGTTACCTGCTGACAGAGGCCGGCCAGCGCGTCGCCGACAGCGCGGAAGCGATGGAATCGACCATTGTCGCCAACCAGGAGCAGGTCGGTGGCTCCGTGGCGCGGCTGACCGGCACGGTGCGGATCGGCGCCCCCGACGGCTTCGGGACCGCCTTCCTGGCGCCGCGGCTCGCTCAGTTCGCCGACCGGTATCCCGATCTCGATTTGCAACTTGTGGCCACCGCGCGGCTGTTCAGCCTCTCCAAGCGCGAGGCCGATATCGCCATCAGCCTGACCATGCCGAAGGAAGGCCGCATCGTCGGCCGCAAGCTGCTCGACTACCGCCTCGGACTCTATGCCGCGCCCGCCTATCTCGACCGCTTCCCGAAAATCACCTCGCGCGAGGTCCTGCCGCAGCATCGCTTCGTCGGCTATATCGAGGAGCTGTTGTTCACGCCCGAGCTCGACTATCTGCCGCAGGTGTCGCCGAAGATCTCCGCACGCTTGCGTAGCGCCAATCTGATCGCGCAACTCAACGCCACGCTCGCCGGTTTCGGTATTGCGGTGCTGCCGCACTTCATGGCGGCCGACTATCCGAAGCTGATTGCGGTGCTGGCGGAAGAGGTCTCGATCACCCGCACCTTTTGGATGCTGATGCACGCCGACAGCAAGGACCTGGCGCGGATCCGCGCGGTGGCGGATTATATTTCCGAGATTGTGGAGCGCGAGCGGACGTTGTTTGCGGGGCGGACTTCGTAGGGTGGGTTACGCCTTCGGCTAGCCCACCCTACGCATTCAACGGCACCTCGGCCTAGCTCTGCTTCGGCTTCTTTGCAACCGCAGCCTTCGGCTCACGCCGCGCGCCGTCCAGCG
This sequence comes from Bradyrhizobium sp. MI1.10, assembly GCF_055811035.1. NCBI lineage: Bacteria > Pseudomonadati > Pseudomonadota > Alphaproteobacteria > Hyphomicrobiales > Nitrobacteraceae > Bradyrhizobium > Bradyrhizobium sp. MI1.10. The sequence goes on along the minus strand of NZ_JBVVPN010000027.1, from coordinate 21,206 downwards.
CGCTGTCCCTGCCCGTCTTCAGCACCTCGTCCGACAGCTCACTCGACCCGGCGATGCGCGCGAGCAACATGGTGCCGGCCATCGTCGCCAGCGTCGCGATCGCCTGCTTGCGCGCAGCCTTGCGCGGCAGATTCGGGATGAAGTCCGTGATCATCTCGATCATCTCGTCGAGCTTGCCGGCAAAGGCCTTTCGCGTCTTCGGGCTCTCGCGGGCGATCTCCGCGCCGAGCGCGGGGATCGAGCAACCGTGACCGGGGTTGTCGCGATGCACCGTCGAGAGATAGGTCTCGACGATCTGAGTGAGCTGCTTCTCCGGCGCGACCTGATCGGACTGCTTGCGCCAGTGCTCCATCGAGCGATTCATGGCGTAGTCGAAGGCCTCGATCACCAGCGCCTCGCGGGAATCGAAATGGGCGTAGAAGCCGCCATGGGTCAGGCCCGCTTCCTTCATGAGGTCGGCGACACCGATGCCGTGGGCGCCCTTTTCGCGCAGCCGCACGGAGGCCTTCTTCACGATGCGGTCGTGGGTTTCCTGCTTGTGTTCCCGGGAATAGCGCATGCGGATCTCATTGGATGTCGGAGGTCATCTAATAACACGGATATCGGCAGGACGGCGCATTAATTCCCGGTAAAATTGTTGCCGATCATGGAAAAGGTCGCCGTTGCGTGCACAGCAAGCGCCCCCTTACCGTCGCGGACGGAGCCCTCGGTGTAGCTGGTCTGGCGTCCCAGCTTGATCACCTTGCCTTCGGCGGAGATCAGCCCGGACCGGACCGAGAGCGGACGCAGGAAGGTCATTTTCAGATCGAGGGTGACGGAGCCCTGCCCGGGCTCCAGCCGGGTCGAGATCGCACACCCCATGGCGGTGTCGATCAGCGCGGCGGCTGTGGCTCCGTGCAGGAGGCCGATGGTGTTCTCGAGATCCTCGCGCGGTTCGAGTTCCATGACGATCCGGCCCGGCTCGACCACGGCCATGACGAAGCCGATCAGCTTGGCAAAGGGTGGCGGCGGCAGCCTTCCGTCGCGGATGCCCAGCATCGCATCCATGCCTGACAGGCCCATCGCCACTTTCGCAACCGGCGCAGGCACCTGCCACTCCACCACCCGCTCGCGCCGCTGCGCGGGCGAAAACAGGTCGAGTTGATCGATGTTGGTCATTGCGGCCTCTTTGTATGATTTACATCATATTATGCCGCGGACTTCGCGCTGGCAACTCCCTCCCCGCCCGCTTGACAAGCAATGCGTTTCGGCCCGGAAGTGTGATCCGACCGGCGTATTCGCGCGTCCACGAACTCAGAGATCCCCTCATGGAAATGCTCAACCACCACTGCGGCGTGACGCGCGATGCGCGCGGCGTCGTTCATGTCGCGATCTGCAACGCCGGCTCGCTGAACATTTTGGGCTCGCCCATCACCGATGCGGTGCGCGAAGGCTTGCAGCAGCTCTCGTCCGACCGCAGCATCCGGGTCGTGGTGCTGCGCGGCCAGAGCGAGAAGAGCATGATCGGCGGCGCCGACATCAAGGAGATGGCCAGGCTCGACCAGAAGTCCGCCGAGGCTTTCATCAGCCGCCTGCGCGACCTCTGCGAGGCCGTGCGCGCCTTCCCGGCCCCGATGATCGCGCGCATGCCCGGCTGGTGCCTCGGCGGCGGGCTCGAAGTCGCGGCCGCCTGCGATTTCCGCATCGCCGCCCATGACGCGCATTTCGGTATGCCGGAGGTGCGGGTCGGCATTCCCTCGGTGATCCATGCCGCGCTGCTGCCGCGCCTGATCGGGTGGGCCCGCGCGCGCTGGCTGGTGATGACCGCTGAGAACATCGACGCGGCGACGGCTCTGGCGTGGGGACTGGTCGACAAGGTCGCGCCGGAGGGCGGGCTCGATGCCGAGGTCGAGCATCTCGTGAAGGCCCTCCTCGAATGCGGCCCCGAGGCGCTGCGCTCGCAGAAAGCGCTACTGCGGCAATGGGAGGAGCTGCCGCTGACGGAGTCGGTGAATTTGAGCGTCAAAGTCTTCGGCGAGTCGTTCCTGACGGACGAGCCGACGCGGCTGATGGGCGCGTTTGTGAATCGGAAGCGGTAGAGCCATCAGCAACGGTGTCATGCCCCGCGAAGGCGGGGCATCCAGTACTCCGAGCGCCATCGGTTCAATCACAACCGCCTCGGCGTACTGGATCGCCCGCCTGCGCGGGCGATGACAGCAGGTTATGGGACAACCTCTTCCGTTCGCACGACCAAATCTCATGCGAACCACAAGATTTTCTCATGCCGACGCAGTTGCATTTTTTGCGCCGCATCATATGATGATCATAATCTTACATATGTGACATTTTAGGGAGTCTCCTCCATGGCCGAAGCCGCCGATCCCGTCGTCATCGTCTCCGCCGTCCGTAGCCCGCTCGGCCGCTTCATGGGCGAGCTGTCGCCGCTCCCCGCGCACAAGCTCGGATCGCACGTGATCGGCGCGGCACTCGAGCGTGCCAAGCTTGCGCCGGAGAAGGTCGACGAGGTCTTCATGGGCTGCGTCCTTCCCGCGGGTCAGGGCCAGGCCCCGGCGCGCCAGGCCGCGCGTGCCGCCGGCTTGCCCGACGCCACCGGCGCGACCACCGTGAACAAGGTCTGCGGCTCCGGCATGAAGGCGACCATGCTGGCGCACGACATCATCCGCGCCGGCTCGGCCGAGATCGTCGTCTCCGGCGGCATGGAAAGCATGAGCAATGCGCCGTATCTGCTCGCCAAGGCGCGCGGCGGCTACCGCGCCGGCCACGACCGCATCATCGACCACATGATGATGGACGGCCTCGAAGACGCCTACGAGACCGGCCGCTCCATGGGCGATTTCGGCGAGGCTACCGCCGAAGCCTATCAGTTCACCCGCAAGGACCAGGACGCCTATGCGATGGAAACATTGGGCCGCGCGCGCAAGGCGGTCGAGGGCGGCGCGTTCAAGGCCGAGATTGCGCCGATCACGCTGAGCGAGAAGGCAGGTCCCCGCATCGTTGCCAATGACGAGCATCCGATCAAGGTCGATCCCGCAAAGATCCCCGGGCTGAAGCCGGCGTTCCGCGCCAACGGCACCATCACGCCGGCGGCCTCCTCCGCCAACGCCGACGGCGCCGCCGCGCTGGTGCTGACGAAGCGCTCGCTCGCCGATCGCAGCGGCCTGCCGGCTCTCGCAGAGATCAAGGGCCACGCCACCCACAGCCAGGAGCCGCAATGGTTCACCACGGCGCCGATCCCAGCGATCCGCAAGCTGCTCGACAAGATCGGTTGGAGCGCCGGCGATGTCGATCTGTTCGAGATCAACGAAGCCTTCGCCGTGGTGGCGATGGCGGCCCAGCGCGATCTCGGCATTCCCCGCGACAAGCTCAACATCAACGGCGGCGCCTGCGCGCTCGGCCATCCCATCGGCGCCACCGGCGCACGGCTGATCGTGACGCTGCTGCATGCGCTCGAGGCGCGAAACCTCAAGCGCGGCGTGGCGGCGCTCTGCATCGGCGGCGGCGAAGCCACCGCGATCGCGGTGGAGCGCCTGACGCACTGACGTAAAAGTCCGGAAATGAGGGAACTCCGTCATTTCAGACGGACGCGTCCCGTGCCATTCTGCAAACTCGCGCAGGTGTTTCAAATCCTGCCCATCAAGATTGAGGCCCAATGATCTCGAACTGGCTCGCGGCGACGCTCGGCCGCCGCAATATCCACTACGGCTGGGTGATGGTCGCCGTAACCTTCCTCACCGCGCTGATCAGCGCCGGAACGGTCGGCGCGCCCGGCGTGTTCATCGTTCCGCTTCAGAAGGAGTTCGGCTGGAGCACGGCGGAGATCTCCTCCGCGCTGTCGATCCGCTTCATCCTGTTCGGGCTGATGGCGCCGTTCGCGGCTGCCCTGCTCAACCGCTACGGCCTGCGCAACGTCACTCTGACCGCACAGCTCATCGTGGTCTCGGCGCTGGTGCTCTCGCTCGGCATGACAGAGGTCTGGCAGCTCGTCGCGCTGTGGGGCGTCGTGATCGGGATCGGCACCGGCATGACTGCGCTGGTGCTGGGCGCCACCATCGCGACGCGCTGGTTCGCGGCACGGCGCGGCCTCGTCGTCGGCATCATGACCGCGAGCGTCGCCACCGGTCAGCTCGTGTTCCTGCCGCTGCTGGCAAGCCTGACCGAACGTTTCGGCTGGCGGCTTGCGCTCGGCTTCGTCTGCATCGCGCTTGGTGTTTCTGCCCTGGCGGTCCTGCTCGCGATGCGCGACCGTCCGAGCGATCTGGGCCTGCGCCCGTTTGGCGACAAAGGCACCACACCCCTGCCCGCGCCGCCCGTCAGCCATGGCTCGATCACGGGCGTTGCACTCGGCACGCTGCGCGACGCCTCGAAGAGCAGCGCGTTCTGGGTCCTGTTTGCGACGTTCTTCGTCTGCGGTGCATCCACCAATGGCCTGGTGCAGGTGCATCTGATTCCGATGTGCCTCGATTTCGGCATCCCGCAGGTGCAGGCCGCGGGCTTGCTGGCCGCGATGGGCATCTTCGACTTCTTCGGCACCATCATGTCGGGCTGGCTGTCGGACCGCTACGACAACCGCTACCTCCTGTTCTGGTACTACGGCTTGCGCGGGCTCTCGCTGATCTTCCTCCCCTTCAGCGATTTCTCGTTCTATGGGCTCTCGATCTTCGCGATGTTCTATGGGCTCGACTGGATCGCAACCGTACCGCCCACGGTGCGCCTCACCGCGCAGAAATTTGGGCCCGAGCGCGCCAATCTGGTGTTCGGCTGGATCTTTGCCGGCCACCAGCTCGGTGCAGGCACCGCCGCCTTCGGGGCCGGTTTCTCGCGGACGGTCTATCAGAGCTACCTGCCCGCCTTCTTCATCGCCGGCGCGCTCTGCGTGTTCGCCTCGCTGATCGTGCTGACGCTCTCGCGACAACCGAAGCCAAAGCCGCAAGCCGCGATGGCTTAGTACCTGATCGTGGTGGTGACGCCGAAGACCGCGGCGTCACCAATCCGCGCAACACCGCTCGGGTCGTCCGGATTCGGGATGCCGCCCGAGGGACGGAACACATATTGGAAGTACGGCGCGATCAGCCAGCCCGGCTTGATGTGCGCCTCATAGATCATCTCGATCAGGGTCTCGTTGCTGCGCACTGGGCTCTGGATGCCCGTGAAGAATTGGGTATCGACGTCGAGGTTGCGCGCGGAGTTCGAGATGCGCATGTAGGCCGCCGCCACGCCGAAGCGATCGAGCGGACGACCGGATACGAAGCCGACAAAGCCGATGCCGCCGTCGAGATAGAGATCGATCAGGTTGCGGTCCGGCGGGCTGTAGGCGATGCGGCCGAACGCGGTGACACCCGGGATCGAGGCCGAAGTGGTGCTCTCCCTGACCTCCGGCGGCCGGTACAGCACCTGCTCGATCACCGCGAAGATACCGTAATTGCCGCGAAGCTTTGCCGGAATGCCGCTGCCGTCGGCATCGGCGATCGACCGCCCATCCGTGGCGAAGCGCTGACTGTCGAACGAGCCATAATGCTTCCAGGCGCCCGGCGTAAAATTGCCGGCGAGCGAACGGCCGCCGATATCGAGGTCGTAGTTGAAGCGGACCTGCCCGATCACCCAAGGCGGGTCGTTGACGCGGAAGGCAAGACCATGATGGTCGCGCAGCTGCGGATCCTGATTGCCCGGGCCTGACGGATCGCCATTGAACACGGCACCGAACGCGGTGATCTGATCGGTCAGCGCGGCCTTGATGCGAATGCCGGGGACTGCGATTGGCGGTGCCGGGCCGCCGGCCGGGAGATTCGAGGCCTTGATCGCGGGCCAGCCGAAGGTGCCGTTGATGAAGAGATCGTCGGTCTGGCTGTCGAAAAACTCGACATCGGCGGCCTGCTGGCCGGCCCTGATGTTCAAGCGGTCGTTGAAGAAGCTCTGCTCGAAATAGGCATTGTAGAGCCGCTGGTCCGGCAACGCCTCGATCTCGCTGATGGTCGCGAGATTCATGATGTAGTTGCGACTGAGGCCTCGCCCGTAGATCACGAACGCGTTGGCGTAGAAGCGGCCGCCGCTCCAGCCGACCAGCTTGTCGAGATCGGCATCGACCGAAAGATCGAGCCGGCCGAAATGGATAGCGCCGCGCCTAACGCCGCCGGACAAATTTCCAATGTTGTCGGCGATGTAGGCGGCGCCGAAATTCAGGCCCTTGTTGGCGAGGCCGTCATGCCACTCGTTGAACCATTTTGGAGCTAGCCACTCCGCCGCGTTCTCGTCCTTGGCGCCGGCCAGCGCGCTGGTGCTCGCGATCGTCCAGGCCAGCACAATCGCGGCCGCATTTCGCAGCGGAAATAGATGTGCGGTCCCGATCACGGCTGATACCGACTGGCGTGCTTTACTTGAAGATACCGGTACGCCGCATGAAGAGATAGGCCGCGCCGACCGACGAGGCCATCAGGAGAGCCGCCCAGAAAAATCCACTCTCGACCTCGGTCAGAGGCAGGCCCTTGGTGTTCATGCCGAAGATGCCGGTGATCAGCGTCGGCGGAAGCAGCAGCGAGGTCACGATCGAGAGCGTGTGGAGGTGGTTGTTGCTTTGCTCCTCGTTCTTGAAGCGCAGCTCCTCCTCGAGCAGGCGGCTGCGTTCGCGCAGCTCCACGATGTCGTGGTCGAGGCCGTCCAGCCGCTGCGCCAGCTTGCCGGCCTGGATACGCAGGTCCGGCGAAAGGTGGTCGGTGTTCTTCTGGTCGAGGCGATGGAACAGCGTACGCAGGCCGGTGAGCTGGCGATGCAGCCTGACGCAGGTCCGGCGCAGCCGGCCAAGATTGCGGCGCATCTCCGGCTTGGCGTCGTCGGCCAGAATCCGCTCCTCGATCTCGTCGATCTCCTGACCGAGCTTATCGGCCATCCTATCAAGCGTGTCGGCGACCTCATCGACGATCTTTTCGAGGAGATGGGCGACATTGTCGACGCGGTAGCCGCCTTCGAGCACCCGGCGTGTCGCATCCGCCGAGCACAGCGCCTGATGGCGGCCGCTGATCAGGAGCCGCTCGGTCATGGCGAAGCGCAGGAACGCGGTCTCCTCCGTCGCGCTGCCGATGTCGCGCACGAGGTCGGAGAACACGCCGTAGACGCAGTGGTCGATGACGTGAAGCTGCTGGAAGGTGTCGTTCGAGAGCAACAGCTCGCGCGCCAACGGCGGCAGTTGCGACGCGGCGATCCACGGCCGTGCGCGCGTGTCCGTGAGGTTGAAATGCAGCCAGAGCCGGCCGTCGTGGCTGAACTCGATCGGCTGGTCGACCGGTAGCGCCTCGGCACTGCCGTCGCCGTGGAGGCGGAACGCCCACACCAGGCCGGGAATGCCAGGCACGGCATCCGATATCGCGCTGACAAGCTTCGCCGGCTCAGCCATGACCAACCCCAACCGTCAACGAATGCCCCGCTCCGGAAGATTGCTGACGGCACCGTCCGGATCCATGCGGGTACTCAATTACGGCATTGTTACAGTTTGATGATAGCGCCCTACTCGGCCGCCAGCACGGTCGGAGCCGCCGCCTCTGCTTCCCTGATGTAGTCGTGCACGACGCGGCCGAACGGCAGCGTCAGGTCGGCGATGTAATGATGCGCGCCGAGGCAGCGGCGGACCGGGAAATCGGCGACGGGCGCATTGACATGCGGCACCAGATGCAGCCGGCCGGGCCCCATCCAGGAGCCCTTCGGCACGATGTCGATGAGGTTGATCGCGACCAGTTGGCAGATATCGAGGCGGCCATCGACGCCGGGAATCATCTTCAGATTGATCTGCGTCTTCGACAGGGTCGCACGGGTGAGGTCGCCATTGCCGGCCATGCTCTCGTGCTTGTAGCCCATCGTGCCCATGGCGACGAGCTGGCCGGCATATTCCAGCCTGCCCGTCAGCGTATCCTTGACGATCTCGAGTTTGGGATGGGCGTATTTCTTGGGAAAGCCCCAGATCTCGCGGCCGGCGGCGATCGGCGGATCGTCGTCCAGATACATCTGCGAAACGAAGTTGACCTCCTCGCCGTGCAAGCGCGCGGGGATGACGAGACCGGATTCGGTGTAGCTGCCGAAGCCGGAGGAATCCGGCATCTTGATCCATTCGTAATGCACGATCGGCTGGTCGATCGGCTCCAGCGGCTCAGGCAGGCCGGCGCGGATGAGGTCCGGATCGGTCTCGTAGGTGATGACGAGGAATTCGCGGTTGACGAAGCGATAGGGCCCTGCCGGATAGCTCGGCCCAGCCGCCGGCATGGATGGAAGCCTCAGTAACTCTTCCCTACGCATCGCCGGTCTCCTCTCGTGGTGCTCATGTGATGCCCGCCCGACAGCGTCAGGCGGCGATGCAGATTGCTAGCCGCCGTCATTGACTGCGATGTGAAGGATTTCCGTCAGCCGCACGACCGCAGCCATTCCCAAGGCGGCGATGGCGCATGCAAGCGATGCGTCGACGCCAGAATTGTCATCACGGCGTCACCGCGGAACGCAATCGTTTGAAGAAGCAGGAGGCATCACCATGGACGCTCGCACCTCGCAACCGCCCCATCAGACGCATCAGCCTCCCGCACGAGGCTGGCGGCCCGAGCGTTGCGACCGCGTTGCGCTGGTGCTGCAAGGTGGCGGCGCGCTCGGCGCGTACCAGGCCGGCGTCTACCAGGCGCTGCACGAGGCCGGCATCGAGCCCGACTGGGTCTGTGGCGTCTCGATCGGCGCGATCAACTCCGCCATCATCGCGGGCAACAAGCCGGAGAAGCGGCTCGAGGCGCTGCGCATCTTCTGGGAGCGCATCACCAACCGCAAGATCTGGCACTACACGCCTGACGGAGACATCTTCCGCCAGTGGCGCAATCTCACCAGCGCGTGGATGACGTCGGCGATGGGCCAACCGGGCTTCTTCAGCCCGCATCAGGTCAATCCCTGGCTGAGCCCGGTCGGCGCCCGGACCGCCACCAGCTATTACGACACGATGCCGCTGAAAGAGAGCCTGCTCGAGCTCGTCGACTTCGACCTCATCAACGAGAAGAAGGTTCGCTTCGCGGTGGGCGCCGTGAACGTGCTCTCCGGCAATTTCATCTATTTCGACAATTCCCACGACGAGATCGAGCCGGAGCACATCATGGCTTCCGGCGCCCTGCCGCCGGCACTGCCGATGGTGCGGATCGGCACCGATCATTTCTGGGACGGCGGCATCGTCTCCAACACGCCGCTTCAGCACCTGCTCGACCAGGAAGACGCGCTCAATTCGCTGGTGTTCCAGGTCGACCTGTTCAGCGCACGCGGCGTGCTGCCGCGCTCGATCCAGGACGTGATGGCCCGCCACAAGGACATCATGTATTCCTCGCGCACCCGCCACAACACCGACGTCTACCGCCGAACCCACAACCTCAAGGTCCTGCTCTACAAGGCCTTGGCCAAGCTGCCCGACGAGCAGCTCTCCGAGGAGGAGCGCAAACTCAAGTCGAGCCTGCGCCACATGCCTGAGATCGCAATCCTGCATCTGATCTACCAGCAGAAGGCCTACGAGGGCGACGCCAAGGACCACGAATTCTCGGGCACCTCGATGCGCGAGCACTGGACCTCCGGCTACGAAGACACCAAGCGCACCCTGAAGCGCCGCGACTGGATCAAGATGCCCGACGAAGGCATGGGCCTCGTGGTGCACGACGTGCACCGGGAGACGGAGAGCGCGTAGCTCTATCGTCCCGTCGCGATCACCCAATTCCCGTTCCCGGCTTGCAGGCACACTTTCGCATTCTCGCGGCTCATTTTGCCCGAGCTTTGCTCTAGTCTTAGCACCCTCTCGAAAGAAAGGGCGCAGGGAAGGCCGGGCGCCGGCTGGCACCCGTAGTCCCGTGTGCGAGCAAGACGCGCACGGGGTGGACGACAGGTGACGCCGGCAACCGGCCTTCCCTGCGCGAATGGTTTTACGGCTTATGACGCGCTCTCCCCGGGGAGCGATGCACTATTGCCCCCGTCGCCTTGCGGATGGCTGATGTGCTGACCCGGTTGGGCAGAGCATCACCACAAGACTTGACGCACAGACCCCGGGCGTCAGGACCACACGATTTTGCCGTCCGCGCACCTCCCCGCCCCTGTCCTCGATGCCTGGCGTGCGCTCGCCATCGAGACCGAACGAGGAGGCTGTCAGCGCCGTGTCGTACCGCGTGTGCAGCTGCTCACGGGAAAACCCGCCCTGCAGCCTGCCCAGCGCGTCGACGCAGTCGCGGCCACCGCCTCCCGGCCCACGTCTCGTGACGATCGCGAAACGCCCTTGTAGCAGGCTGGGATGCGCACAAACTACGCCTTATCCGAACTTCTATAAATACGAATATTACTTCAGTGCGGGGTTGACAAGGCGTTTCGCGCGATGGCGCACCAGGTCTCGTGACGCACCTGTCGCCCGGCGTCTCAAGCGACCGAACCGCCGCGCGGGTTGACGATCGTGTAGCCACGCAATGAACGCGCATGCATTCGCGTCGCGTGTCCGCCCGAGTTGGCGTCGTAAGCCAGCCAGGTATCCCCGCTTAGGTGTTGCTCGAGGACGAACACATGTCCGTGTCGGGCTGCGACCATTCCCGGTGCGGGTGATGTCCGCGGGAAGCGCAGCCAGTTCGACGCAAGATTCAATTCCGGCACGATACGGCCGAACACGCGCAGAGCAGCCCCGCAGCCGCAGAAGGAGGAAGGGCAACCTGCGGGACGACTACCGACGATGCGACCGCCCGAGAGGCTCGCCGTCGCGGCGCCGCCTGCGTCGGCCGCTGTCAGTTGCGTCGCGCGATAGGATTGGAGTGAGGACCTGGGAGTTAGGAACGACCTGGAAGTCCTCTCACGGCGCGTTTGCGAATACGAGAAGTCGCAGGGCATCGTGACGTTGCATTCGGCTGCTTGATGAATGCGATAGGGCCGTGCTTCAGAAGCGACGAAACTAAAGGCAACGACGAGACACGCGGAAAGAACCGACTTGAACATTGCAGGGCTCCAAACTGAAGGTCCCTGCCCCTGCAAAGAAACCAATAACAGTTTGGCTGAAATGGTCTCAAATAGCGACTGAAAGTGGCTGCATTTGCGGGCCGATTTTGGCAATCATCACAGCCCAAGCGTAGCGGCGGAAATGTTTAACCCGCAGAGGACGAATGCGTGTCTTCGCAACCGAGAGGCGACCGCGTTGCATTCGTGCGTCGCATTGTTGTACGCCGCGGCACGATGGCCGAGCGCACAATTGCGGAGGGGCGCCCGCAAGCCATAGCCCCGCCGTTGATTGTCGCGCGAATGGTCAGCCCCGAGTCTTCGCTAAGGCAGATCCTGCGGTCGTCGCAAAGTCCAACTTTGCAGCGCTGAGCGCTGCGGCGAGCTCGTCGATGTGGTAGGGCTTCGACAGGATCCGGATGCCGGCCATTTCGGCGTCGTGAACCGCGGCTTCGGCGTATCCGCTCGTCAGCAGGACCGGGATGTCGCTTCGCCTTCTCTTGATCTCGGACGCGAGTTCGACACCGTTCATGCCGCCCGGCATCATGATATCGGAAAACACCAGATCGACGGAGCGGCCGTCCGCTAGGGCACCGAGAGCCGCCGCGGCACTGGCCGCGCGCGTGACCTGGTAACCGAGCTGCGCAAGCATCTCGCTGACCAGCGCGGCGACCTCGTCGTCGTCTTCGACGAGAAGAACCCGGCCATGATTAGCCCTCTTGGGACGCGCCCTGTTCAGGTCGATGAGATGCCGTTCACCCGAGGGGACATTCCTGGATCGCGGCAAATAGAGCTCAATGCTGGTGCCCTCGTCGACGATCGATTTTATTCGAACCATTCCGCGTGACTGCGTCGCAAATCCGTGGACCTGAGCAAGCCCCAGGCCTGAGCCTTTACCGACGTCCTTGGTCGTGAAGAACGGTTCGAAGACCCGCGCCAGGATCTCGGGGCTCATTCCAACGCCCCTGTCGACCACGGACAGGCGAACGTAATCGCCCGCGATCTCGTTCTCGTTCAGGCCGGCCAGGTTCTCGCCACGGACGACGATCGTGCCACCGTTCGGCATCGCATCGCGGGCGTTGACGGCCAGGTTGAGAATGACCAGTTCGAGCTCTCCCGGATCAACCTCCACCGGCCAAAGCCCCTCCGGAAAATCGAACTCGACGTGAACGTCGCCTCTCAGGCTCCGATCGAGCAATTCGCGCATGCCGCCGATCTGCGCCGGGATGTCGACGGCCTCGGGCCGGAGCTTCTGCCGCCGTGAAAAAGCCAGAAGCTGCCTGGTCAGGCCCGCACCACGCTGCGCCGCCTGAACCATTCCTTCCAACAGCCGACGCCGCCGATCAGGATCAGTCTGCCGGTCGAGCATGTCCAATCCGCCGGAGATCACCATCAGCAGATTATTGAAGTCGTGAGCTACTCCGCCGGTCAATTGTCCGATGGCTTCGATCTTCTGGGCCTGACGAAGGGTCTCCTCGACGCGGGCGCGCTCTTCCATTTCGGCCCGCAGATGCTTGTTGGCCTCCTCGAGGGCACGGGTGCGCTCGACCACGAGCTTCTCGAGCTCCTGGGCCGTCCGCTCGCGCGCCTGCAGCAAGGTTCGAATTTCATATTGCCGCCGGCGGGCCCGCATTGCGGATTGAATTGCGCTCGTCAGCGTGATCGGCTGAACCGGGCGCTCGAGCAGCGACACGTTGCGGAGCGTCTCGACGATGCTGCGGCGCCAGGCAACCACCGCCGGCTGCTCGCGGTGGCTGGTGAGAATGACAAAGGGCAGGTCGGACCAGGGCGGCTGCCGCTCGATCCAATGTGCCAGCGGCTGGGTATCCTTCCCGAACAAGCCCTCCTCGGCGAGAAGGACCGCGCCCACGCCCGCCGACATCTCGCTGACCAGTTCAGGCAGACCACGACAATTGATTGCCAGGAGATTCGAATTACGGAAAAGCTCGACCGATGCCGGTCCATCGCGGCCGATCGGAGCAAACACGAGGACGCAATGATCGCGGTCGGCGCTCATTCCGACAGCCCTTCCGGCATCTCCGTGCCCGAGTAACGTGGATTCCCGGAAAAGATGCCGCTGAACCCGCTCAGCGGAGGACCTACCGTGATGCCGGCACTGCCAAGACGAAACTCGCGGATGGAATTTTCATGATTGCCGCTGCGCTTCTTCACGACCGAGAGGGCACGCCGCACCGCTCCGCCGACTTCGAAATAGCGCAGCATGAGCACGGCATCGCTCAAATAGCTGATATCGAGAGCCGTCTCCATCGGACCGACCAGCCCATGCTGAGCGAGGATCAGGACGGTCAGCACGCCTTTCTGTCCGAGGTAGCTCAGGAGCTCGTGCATCTGGAGGATGAGAAATCGCTCATCCGGCATTGCGTTGAGGTAGCCGTTCAGACTGTCAATGATAACAATTCGGGCGTTATCCTTTTCGACGCTGTTGCGCACATTGGCGGCGAATTCGCCGGGCGACATCTCGGCGGGATCGATTTGCTTAAATCGGATGAGTCCCGATTGCAGATGGCTTTCAAGGGGCAGGCCTAGCGTTCGAGCCCGGGCCTCCACCGTACCGCGACCTTCATCGAAGGCAAAGAACACCGCATGCTCACCGCGATCTGCCGCTGCGATCGCATAGGTCAGCGCGAGAGAAGACTTGCCGACACCGGCGGCGCCCAAGAGCAGTGCACTGGTGCCGCGCTCGAGCCCTCCTCCCAGGAGCTGGTCAAGTTGCGCATTGCCGCTCGGCGTCAACTCACCGATAAACGAGGTGTGATGTTCCGCTGCCACCAGACGGGGGAATATCCGCACCCCTCCCGCCTCGATTGTGAAATCGTGGAAGCCGCCGCGAAATCGAATGCCGCGCATCTTGATCACGCGAAGCCGCCGGCGCTCTGCCCCATAATCAATGGCGAGCTGTTCGAGCATCACCACGCCATGCGCGATCGAATGGAGCTGCAGATCGTCTTGGGACGATGAGAGATCGTCGAGGAGGATGACCGTGCAATTGCGGTTGGTGAAAAAGTGCTTCAGGGCCAGAACCTGGCGCCGGTACCGCAGCGGGTTCTGCGCAAGGAGGCGCAGCTCGGACAGGCTGTCCAGCACCACGCGCGCGGGATTGATCCGCTCGACCTCCTTGAATATCAGGCCCGTGGTTTCGCTCAGCTCCATTTCGGCGGGGTGGAAGACGGTGAGCTCGCGTTCCGGATCGAGCGTCGTCTCCGGCGGCACCAGTTCGAAGATGTCGACGCCTTGCAGCGACCAGCCGTGCCGCTGTGCAACCAGCGTCAACTCACGCTTGGTTTCCGACAAGGAGATATAGAGCACGCGTTCACCGCAACGGGCGCCCTCGAGAAGGAATTGGAGTGCCATTGTGGTCTTGCCCGAGCCGGGCCGGCCCTCGTAGAGGTACATGCGATTGGGATCGAGCCCGCCGTAGAGGATATCGTCGAGACCGTCACTGCCGGTCGAAATCCTGGGCAACTCTCCGGGCTCGCTGGTTTGCGCCCGGCTCGATGAATTGATCATTGAACCCCCGTGAAGCTCCGTCGCCGAAAATGCGCTCCGGCCCCGAGATGGGACGCGCGATCAGCGGCCCTGTCTCAGCCGTAAGGCGAAATCTGGCAAAGAACGCCCAAGCCGGGTTCCAAGTTCCGCCTCCCGGGCGCATGTCCGCCAGACCGTCGGCCGCGGAACCGTTCTCGCCCACCATTTCAGCTATTGCGGTCCGACTAGCGGTCCTGGAGGGTCAGCATCGACAAGGCAGTCGCCGGCGCGAAAAGCCATGCCAGCTCACTGCATGATCGCGGCTGCGATCTTCTCCGCCGACATCAGGACCGGAAAATTGGTGTTGGCGCACGGCACCACCGGGAAGATCGAGGCATCGACGACGCGCAGGCCCTGCACGCCTTTGACGCGCCCCTCTGGATCGACCACCGCCATCGGATCGTCAACCCGGCCCATGCGGCACGAGCAGGAGGCGTGCCACACGCCGATGGTCGCCTTGCGCACGAAGGCTTCCAGCGCCTCGTCGTCGTTGATGACGTCGTCGAAGGTGAAGCCCTCGACCACGAAATTGTCGATCATGTAGTGGCGCAGCACTGCCGGTCCGTCCATCAGGGCCGCGGCGATCCTGGTGAGAATCCTGTTTTTGGTGTTGACCACGCCGATCTTGCGCACGCGGTCGGTATAGGAGGCCGGGAACGGCTTGTCCGTCACGGCCCTGACAACGTCGCTCATCTGCACGGCCGCCATCTTGCGGAAACCGCTCATCAGCCGATCGAGGTCGCGCCGGTCGGACAACAGGTTGAACTCGACGATCGGCTCGACGACCGGATCGCGCGAGGCAAGCTTGACCTGTCCGGTCTCGGAATAGGTCTTGTTGACGAATGTCAGCAGCGATCCGATCTGCTCACCGACGGCGTGCCAGGCCGATTTGCTGAGCAGGACGACGAACATATCGCCTTTCGGTACGCCTTGGAGCCCGGACGAGTAACGCAAGCCAAGCTGCATGTGGCGCCTGGTGTGCTCGTTCATTCGCGCGCCGCGGCGGACAAAGGACGACAGCGAGATCGAGGGATGATCCATCAGGCGCTGGCCGACGCCCTGCAGCCCCATTAGCACGGGAATGCCCATATCCTTGAGGTGACCGACCGGGCCGATGCCGGCGCGCAACAGATGCGCCGGTGAATGGATGGCGCCACTGGAGAGAATGATCTCGCGGGCGCGGAATTCCTGCTCTCGTCCGTCGACCACAGCCTTCACGCCGACGCATTGCGTGCCTTCGAACAGCAATTCCCTGACTTGCGTGTTGGTGGAGATCGTGAGGTTGGCGCGCTTGCGCGTGTCGCGATCGAGATAGCCCATGGCAGCCGAGACGCGTTGCTCGGCCTGGTTCGAGTGCGTCACCGGGAAAAACCCGTCGACGAATTCGCCATTCTGGTCGGGCAGGAACTGATGTCCGGCCTGCTGGAAGGCTTGCGCAAACGCCTGCGAATGCCGCGTCCAGTGCTCCCTGGGGATTCGGCGGACCGGGATCCGGCCGTCCTTGCCGTGGTAGGGACCGTCGAAATCGAGGTCGCGCTCGACCTTCTTGAAGAAGGGCAGCACATCGTTCCAGCTCCACCCCGCAGCGCCGCGCGCGTCCCATTCGTCGTAGTCGGTCGGCGCGCCGCGGTTGGCCATCTGGCCGTTGATCGAGGAGCCGCCGCCAAGCACGCGTGCCTGCTCGTATTTGCGTAAGGGCGGACGTCCTTCGTTCGGATTGTTGTGGCTGACGATCTGGGTCGTGACCTTGAGCTCGGTCCAGTGGAAGCGCGGATCGAAATAGGCCGTCCCCGGATAGCTGTCCCTGATCTCGGCCGGCTCGTCTCCGGGCGGTGTGTCCTGTCCCGCCTCGCAGAGCAGGACCTTGTTGGCGCTCCTCGCCGAGAGCCGGTGGGCCAGCACGGACCCCGCCGAGCCGCCGCCCACGATAATGAAGTCGTACACGATTGGCGCTTCCCTTGTTCTTGCCCGGGAAGCGTAGCGCGTTATTGTTTTGAGGTCACGTCATCGCTGCCACGGCAAAGCGCGAGCACAGATGCCGGCGACGCCGAAGGCACCGCCCGGCGGCAGGCATCCGCCGTCCGGTCAGCAGGTGACGAGGGGGCGAACCCAGGGCGCTTTACGGCTTCCTCACGAAGCCCGCGCGCAACCGCTCGGCAAACCAGACTACAAAAATTGCAGCGAACGACAGACAGAAAAATATAGCCGTCCAAAGCAGCGCGTTACCCGCATTTGTCATGACGTCTCTCCCTCGTTCCAAACGAGACGCTTGCAGACAATGGGACGCGTGGCGTTGCGCTAGATCAATTTTGCCCAAATGCAATTGGGCTGAGGTCGGCATCCGCGGCTCGCAGGGGCCGCTGAAGCTACGGCCTGATCGAAAAATTCCCCGGCGGCCCTGGCTTTCGCAATGGCTCCGCCAGCCGCGCGAACTCGCACAGCAGCGACCGCGTCTTCCTGGGATCGATGATCTCTTCGACCCAGAATTTTTCGGCGGAGCGGAACGGCGAGCGCAGCTTGTTAAGGCGGTCCTCGATCTCTTTCAGTTTCTCCGCCTTGTCTTCGGCCGCGTCGATGTCCGCGCGGTAGGCGGCTTCGATGCCGCCTTCCAGTGGGAGCGAGCCCCAATAGGCCGACGGCCAGGCGTAGCGGATCGAGAAGCGGTCGGCCGGCTGATGCACCACGCCGGCGACGCCGAAGGCATTGCGCAGGATCACCGTGCACCAGGGCACCGTGGTCTGGTTGACCGCGGCCATGGCGCGAACGCCATGGCGGATGGTGCCCGCCTTCTCCGCATCGAGCCCGATCATGAAGCCGGGGCAGTCCATGAGATAGACGATCGGCAAATGGAAGGTCTCGGCGAAGTCGACCCAGCGGACCACCTTCTGGCAGGCGTCCGCCGTCCAGGAGCCGCCATAGTGAAAGCTGTCACTGGCAAGCACCATCACCGCCCTGCCCTCGAGCCGCGCGAGACCGACAATGATCGGCTTGCCGAAATTCTTGCCGACCTCGAAAAACGAGCCCTTGTCCACGACTTGTTCGACGATCGGCCGTATCTTGTAGACCTGCTTGCGATTACGCGGCACTGCGCTCATCAGCGCCTCTTCGGTGCGCTCCGGATTGTCGGTGCAGGGCAAGGTCGGCGGCAGCCCGTCAACCGACGACGGCAGATAAGACAGGAATCGCCGCGCGCAGGCAAAGGCCTCCTCCTCGGTGTCGACAGCATGATCGACCGCGCCGGCGCGGGTCTGGATGTCGGCGCCGCCGAGCTCTTCCTTCGAGAGGTCCTGCCCCAGCGCCTTCACCACCGGCGGGCCTGCGACGAACATCGCGGACTTCCGGGTCATGATGGAATAGTGGCTGGCGGCAAGACGCGCGGCACCGAGCCCTGCGACCGAGCCGAGGCCGAGCGCGACCACGGGCACGCGCGACAAATTCTCCGTTGTGAAGCGATACCAGCGTGTGCCGCCGATGCCACCCGGCAAGTTCGCCGCGCCCTTGGTCTCGATGGTCTTGACCGAGCCGCCGCCGCCGGAGCCTTCGATGATGCGGACGATGGGCAGGCGGAGATCATGCGCCATCTCCTCCGCCATCAGCGGTTTTGCGGAGATGGACGCATCCGCCGAGCCGCCGCGCACGGTGAAATCGTCGCCGACCACGACGACGGTGCGGCCCTCGACGCGCGCGCGGCCGAACACGCAGTTCGCTGGCGTCAATTTCTGCAACTCGCCACTGGAATCGTATTCGCCGACGCCGGAGACGGCGCCGATCTCGTGAAAGCTGCCTTTGTCGGTCAGTCTGTCGATACGTTCCCGAACAGTCAGTCGGCCCTGGTCATGCTGACGCTTGACCTTGTCAACGCCGCCCATCTCCCGCGCGAAGGCTTCGCGCCGGGCGAGCTCGTCGAGTTCCGGCTTCCAGTTCATTCACTCCCTCCGAATTGATCGGCTTGTTATTGTTATGGACGGCCATGGCGACTGGTTTACGCGGGATGCGGGCGTTGAAGACGTCGCCCTCTGCGCCGTCCATCAGGCTGCCGAGCGAACGGCCGAGCGCGAGCATCAGCGGCGCGACTTCGGCATGCAGACGCTCTTCGTCATACATCGCCGAGAGCAGACCGATCGTGATGACAACGAAGGTCTGGTACTGCGGCGACCAGATCGGCATCGCGAGGCCGTTGATATGTGGGCTCCACAAGCCGCAGGCCACGACATAGCCGCGCTCGCGCAGCGACTGCCGGTTGGCCTCGATGCGGGGCTTGAGGATCTTTGCAGCCTCGGGAGCTTCCCGCTCCATGTCCGCGATGAAGGCATCGCCGACCTCGGGCGCTAGTGCCGCGGTATAGGCCGCGCCCGCAGCGGTCGAAGCCATCGAGATGCGGCTGCCGGTGCCCTCGTGCAGGCCCAGTGCAGTCGCCGAACGCGCGAACTGGAGATAGACCAGATGGAAGCGATCGGGGACCACGAAGCCGACGGTGCCCGGCAATTGCTCTGCGACTTCCTGGAGCCGCTGGCGAATCATGCTGCGCAGCTGTGCGCCTTTCATCATCGAGGCGCTCATCGCCACAGCGCTTGGACCGATGCGGTATTTCTGATCACGCGGCAGGTACACGAGCTGACCCATCCGCGTTAGCGTGTGCGTGAGCCGCGACACGGTCGAGCGCGGCAGGCCGCAGCGGTTTGAAATTTCGAGATTGCCGAGCCTGCTATCGTGGCCCTCGAAGCATCGCAACACGTCGAACGCGCGCGACACCACCTGGATGACATCGCCCTCACCGGCTTCGCCAGCGAGCGCACCTTGCCTACTCAACCGCTCCGAACGTCGTCCCATGATCCCTACCGCTTGTTCCGCTGTGCGGAATTAAATTCCGCTTGCAGAAGAAACTACCTCAGGCATTTTGCGACCACAACAAAAAGGCGATGGCATGCCAGAAATTAAGATCGTCACGGATATCGCGGGACGCGTCTGCGCAACTCCCGTGCAAGTTGGAGGAACCGTTGCGGATGGCGATGAGATTGTGGTGGTCGAAGCGATGAAGATGGAGATACCTGTGCTTTCTCCTGTGAGCGGCGAGATCACATCGCTTCTGGTGAAGCTCGACGACGTCGTTGCCGAGGGACAGGCGATCGCGATCGTCGCGAACTGACTGCATTATCCGTCGTTTCCGCGACAATCTGTCAGCTTCATTGCGGCGTTCGCGCTACGGCGTTGCCATCGCCTGATCGCGATGACATGATCCGTTTCAAACAAAACCTGTTTCAAACAAAGAAAGAAAATCGTCGCGGCAAACGCGAGGATCATTGGAGGGAAACATGCGTCGTGGGCTGGTCATGCTCGCGCCTGCTTTGGTGGCGGGCCTTTCTTTTGCGTCTACACGCTATGCATTCGCCGAAGATATCAAGCTGCCGGCGACATTGACGTTCACCGCCTACGACACTGGCACCGCCGGCTTCAACATCGCGGTCGGCGTCGGCAAAATGATGAAGGACAAATACTCAACCGACGTGCGCGTGCTCCCCGCAGGCAACGACGTCGCGCGTCTCGCGCCGTTGCGCGCCAAGCGCGCGGTTTCTTCCGCGATGGGATCGGGTACCTATTTCGCGCAGGAAGGCGTGTTCGAGTTCGGCTCCAGGGAATGGGGCCCGCAACCGCTCCAGATCATGCTCTCATCCGTCGACTGCAATTGCGGCACGCTCGGCGTGGCCGCGGACACAGGCGTGAAGGAGCTCAAGGACCTCAAGGGAAAGCGCGTCGGCTTCGTCGTCGGCTCGCCGGCGCTGAACCAGAACTCGCTCGCGGTGCTCGCCTTCGCCGGCCTGACGCAGAAGGACGTCAAGGTCGTCGAGTTCGCAAGCTACGGCGCGATGTGGAAGGGCCTGATCAACAACGACACCGACGCAGCCTTCGGCACCACCATCACCGGCCCCGCCAAGGAAGCCGAGACCTCGCCGCGCGGCCTGATCTGGCCGCCGCTGCCCGCCAAGGACAAGGAAGGCTGGGCGCGGATGCAGAAGGTCGGCTCGTTCTTCTTCCCGCAGACCGCGACCTGCGGCGCCGGCATCTCGCCGGACAAACCGATCGAGCTCGGCAACTACCCCTACCCGATTTTCGTCGCCTACGCCTCGCAAGCCCCCGACCAGGTCTATGCGATCACCAAAGCGATGATCGTGAACTACGATTCCTACAAGGACGCCGCACCCGGCGCCGGCGGGCTTGCGGCCGATCGCCAGACCAAGAACTGGGTGGTGCCGGTGCATCCCGGCGCGGTAAAGGCGCTGAAGGAAGCCGGGCAATGGAGCGACGCGCAGGACACGCACAACAACAGACTGATCAAGCGCCAGGAGGTGCTTGGCGCAGCGTGGACCGACTACGGAAAGTCCAACCCGCCTGCGGATGACAAGGCGTTTCTCGACGGCTGGATGAAAGCGCGTGCCGCAGCGCTTGCGAAGGCCGACATGCCGAACGGGTTCGAGGAATAATTTCGCGATGGGCCTGATGGTTGCCACCCGCGAGCTGCGCTCCCTCTCCCGCTTGCGGGAGAGGGTTGGGGAGAGGGTGCCTCAACGTTGGGATTCCCCCAGAGGAGAGAGCCCACCCGCGCCTTCGGCGCAACCTCTCCCGCAAGCGAGGGCTTTGCGTAAATCGCGAATCTGCGATTCTCTAAGAGACATCTGAAGAGGATCTGGGGATGGCATATCGGC
>NZ_JBVVPN010000026.1:18337-119723 GCF_055811035.1 Bradyrhizobium sp. MI1.10 | reverse complement strand
CGGGTGCCAGCCGGCACCCGGCCTTCCCTGCGCCCTCTTGGACAAGAGGGTGGAATGACCAAGCAAAGCTCGGGCGAATTTCGCCGCGAGAACGCGGCGGTGCGTCCGCCAACCCCAATATTCCGGTTCGGGCACCGATGACTTGTCCCTAACGCTAGGGACAGACACGTTGCTGCGATCCGCTTAGCATGGCCCCGCCCGGTTGCTCGGGACCGCAGGAGAAAACGCGTATGTCGGACGACATGCCTCTTGAGCGGCGACGGTGTCGTGGGGAGCACTGCAAGCTCGAGCCGGGGCGCCGACGCAGCCGGCGGAATCGTCAAAGCGGACAGGGAGGAACAGGACATGAAGATCGGTTTCGCGCGAGCCTCGCTTCTTGTGGCATGCGTCCTTTATGGAAATGCGGCTCACGCGGACATCAAAATTGGAATTGTGATTTCGGCAAGTGGCCCGGGATCCGCACTGGGACAACCGCAGCTCAAGACGGTTGCAGCTCTTCCGAAAGAGATCGGTGGAGAGAAAGTGACCTATATCGTCCTGGACGACGAGTCGGATTCGACAAAAGGGGTCCAGAACGCACGCCG
Source organism: Bradyrhizobium sp. MI1.10 (assembly GCF_055811035.1). NCBI lineage: Bacteria > Pseudomonadati > Pseudomonadota > Alphaproteobacteria > Hyphomicrobiales > Nitrobacteraceae > Bradyrhizobium > Bradyrhizobium sp. MI1.10. The sequence continues at coordinate 119,139 of NZ_JBVVPN010000026.1, read as the reverse complement.
GCTGGTGATCCAGGACAAGGTCGATGTGCTGGTCGGCTCCTCTCTGACGCCGGTGACCATGCCGATGCTGGATGTCGCGCTCGAATCGAAGACGCCGCTGCTGTCGCTCGCTGCCGCTACCGCCATCGTTCAACCGATGGATGAGAAGCGCGCCTGGGCTTTCAAGGTCGTTCCCAATGACGACCTCATGGCGGCCGCCATCCTCAAGCATATCGCGAATTCAGGCGTGAAGACGCTCGGCTATATCGGTGTTTCGGATGGCTACGGCGAGGGCTACTACAAGGAGGTGAGCCGCCTCGCGCCCGCGCTGGGGCTGACCGTAACCACACACGAAGTCTATGCGCGAGCCGACACCAGCGTCACCGGTCAGGCGCTGAAGGTGATGTCGACCAATCCGGATGCCGTCTTCATCGCGTCCGCGGGAACTCCGGCGGTCTTGCCGCAGCAGGCGCTCCGCGAGCGCGGATACGCCGGGAAGATATTTCAGACTCACGGCGTGGCCAGTGAGGAATTCATCAAGCTTGGTGGCGCGAACGTCGAAGGTGCCGTATTCGCGGGCGAGGCCTTTACCATTGCCGCCGACCTCCCCACGGGAGATCCGTTTCGTCGCTCGACGGAGGAGTTCGTGACCGCGTATGAAGCGGCAAACGGGCAAAAGCCCAACATGTTCGCTGCTCACCTCTGGGATGTCGTCGCGCTGATCGGAAAAGCTTCGCCGGATGCGCTGAAGACGGCAAAGCCTGGCACAATCGAATTTCGCGCGGCCCTGCGGGACGCACTCGAGCGAGGGCAGAACATCTATCTCAACAATGGGCTGTCGAACATGAGCAAGGCCGATCACAACGGCTATGATGAGCGCTCGGCCTTCCTGATCAAGGTCGAAGGCGGGAAGTTCCGCCTGGCAAAGTAGCGGCGCGCCAATGCACGATCTCGCCTGCTCCGCCTCAGACCCAGCCTCCATCGACGATGTAGTGCTGGGCTGTACAGGCGGAAGCCTCGTCGGAAGCGAGGAAGATGGTGAACTTCGCGATCTCGTCCGGCATGAGCTTGCGCTTCAGGCATTGTCGTTGCATCAGCTCGACCTCGCCCTGTGGCGTCATCCATTTATCGAGCTGGCGCTCGGTCATGATCCATCCCGGCGCTATCGCGTTCACGCGGATGTTGTAGGCGCCATAATCGCGCGCCAGGGAGCGCGTGAGACCGATGACGCCTGATTTGCTGGCGGTGTAGGCGGCCATGCCGCCTTGTCCGGCGATCCACGATACCGAACCGAAATTGATGATCGCGCCGGCATTCGCCGCCTTCATGTCCGGCAACACGGCCTGCGCAGCAAAGAACTGGTGCTTCAAGTTGACCGCGACACGGTTGTCCCAATATTCCGGTGTCATTTCCTCGGTGCTGTGCCGCTCGTCATGTGCGGCATTGTTGACGAGGATGTTGATCGCGCCGTGCACGTTGCGCGCCTCCGCGACACCGGCACGCAACGCGGCGATATCGGTCAAATCGACACGCATGAAACGCGCGCTAAGACCTTGATCCGACAGCTCGCGTGCCAGGGATTGGCCCTCGTCGACTTTGATGTCGAAGAACACGACATTGGATTTCTGCTGTGCGAAGCGCCGCACGATCGCAGCGCCAATTCCGGATGCGCCCCCGGTGACGAGAACGACCTTGCCGGCGAGGTCGGAATAAACGGCAGCCATGGATATCCCTCGATTTGCGTTGGGGCAGCGCGACGCGCCGCCCGATTCTCGCGCTCACCTTAACGACCTCCTTCGTGAGGTGCATAGATCAGAATTTTAGTTGCGTACCTCAAAAATCGAAGGCAGGATTGCACCAAAGAATAAAAGCCGTTGGGAGGAATGTGATGAGACTGCTCGGGAAACTGGGACTGGCCGTTGTCGCATGCCTGCTCGGAGCGAAACTCGCTGCGGCCGATACGACGGTGAAGTGGCTGCACATCGAGGCCAACCCGGCCCAGGTCAAAATCTGGGAAGAGGTTGCGCGCGCCTTTGAGGGGTCGCATCCGGGCGTCAAGGTCGAGATGCAGTTCCTCGAGAACGAGGCCTACAAGGCCAAGCTGCCGACCATCCTCCAATCCAAAGACCGGCCCAACATCATCTACAGCTGGGCGGGCGGTGTCCTGAAGACGCAGATCGAGGCCGGCGTGCTCGACGACATCACCGATTCTGTGAAGGGCTACAGCGACAGTCTCACGCCGGCGGCGCTCGCCGCCTTCACCCGCAACGGCCGCGTTTATGGTCTGCCCACGGCGCTCTCGCAGGTCGGCTTCCTCTGCAACAAGGAGCTGATGGCCAAGGGGAAGGTCGATCCTGCCGGGATCAAGAGCTGGGACGATCTGCTTGCTGCCGTGAAGGCGTTGAAATCCGCCGGCGTGACCCCGATCGTGGTCGGCGGCGCCGATAAATGGCCACTGCACTTCTACTGGACCCATCTTGCTGTGCGCATCGGCGGCAAGGCGGCGTTCGATGCGGCGCTGCGCGGCGAGAACGGCGGCTTTGCCGGGGAAACCTTCCAGAAATCCGGCGAGCTGTTCAAGCAGCTCGTCGATCTCCAGCCGTTCCAGAATGGCTTCCTGGGCTTCAAGAATCCGCAGGCGGTCGGCTATTTCGGCGACGGCAAGGCGGCGATGACGCTGGCGATCAGCACGGTCTATCATCTGCAGCGCGCTCTCGCCGCCGACAAGGTCGGGTTGACCGAGGACAAGATGTGCTGGTTCGACTTCCCGGTCGTGACCGGCGGCAAGGGTGCGCCCACCGATACGCTCGGCGGCATCACCGGTTGGCTGATTACGAAAGGCTCGCCGAAGGAAGCCGTCGATTTCCTGAAATACTTCGTCTCCAAAGAGGTGCAGACGCGGCTTGCCGCCGGCAACTTCATCATCCCGGTGGTGCAGGGCGCGGACGCAGGGCTGAACAACAGCTTCATGAAGCTGATCGCCGCCAATCTGGCGAATTCGAACTACCACCAGAACTTCTATGACCAGAGCCTGGGTCCGTCGGTCGGCCGCGTCGTCAACGACGTCACGGCCGAGATCGCCGGCGGCAGCATGAGCCCGCAAGAGGCTGCCAAGGCAATCGAGGCGGCGTGGAAGCAGGGCAACTGACGGTGGCGCGGCGGACCGCGAGCGTGTCGGCGATCGGTGCTGCTGGCGAGATGGTACCGCAAGTCAGGGTCCGTGGCCCGGTTTGGGACGGCAGGCTGACGGTGCTCATCCTGTTCCTGCCGCCGGCGCTGCTGTTGTTCACGTTGTTCGTTGTGCTGCCGATCGGCGAAGCAGCCTGGTATTCGGGCTTCAATTGGAACGGGTTCGGCAGGCCCACCAACTGGATTGGCTTGGACAATTACCGCTTCGTGCTGGAGACCCGCGCCTTCTGGCTCGCGCTGCGTAACAACGGGCTGATTATCGCTGTTTCGCTCGCCATCCAGCTGCCGCTCGCGCTCACGCTGGCCTTGATGCTCGCCGAGCGCTTTCGAGGGGCGGTGGCGCTGCGCATGCTGTTCTTCATGCCCTATATCCTGGCGGAGATCGCGACCGGGTTGATCTTCAGCTTCGTCTATGATGGCGACTACGGCCTTGTGGCTTCGATCTGGCGCAGCTTCGGCGCCGAGCCTCCGCATCTGCTGGCTTCGACGGATACGGCGATGCTGGCGGTGCTGATCGTGATCGTCTGGAAGTACTTTGGCTTCCACATGATGCTGTTCATCGCAGCGCTCCAGAGTCTCGACAAGAGCCTGGTCGAGGCGGCACGCATCGACGGCGCGACCCGATCGCAAGCCCTGCGACATGTGGTCATTCCCTTGCTCTATCCGACGATAAGGCTCTCCGTGTTCTTCGCCATCGTCGGCTCGCTGCAGCTGTTCGACCTCGTGATGCCGCTGACGCGCGGGGGGCCAGCGGACTCCTCGAACACGATGGTGAGCTTTCTCTACAACAACGGCATCTCGCGCATGCGGGTCGGCTACGGCAGCGCCATCGGTGTCATTTTGTTTGCGATCTGTGTGACCTTTGCCTTCACGTACAAGCGATGGTTCATGCGCGATGAGTAACGCCAGGATCATCCGCGCGCCGTTCGATCCCGCAATGCTGTTCAAGCTGGTGTTCCTCGCCGTCGTTGCCATCATCGTACTGGTGCCGCTGCTCGCGACCTTGTTCGGTGGCTTCAAATCACTCGGCGAATTGCGCGTCAATCCGTTCGGCCTGCCACGTCACTGGGAGTGGCAGAACTATGCTGATATCCTGTTCTCGGCGCGTTACTGGCAGCTCTTGCGCAACTCGCTGATCATCTCGACCCTCACGGTGGCCCTGACCCTGATCGTCGCCTCGATGGCGGCGTTCACCTTTGCCCATATCAGGTTCTTCGGCAGCTCGATGCTGCTGAGCTACCTGACGCTGGGCCTGCTGTTTCCGGCGGCGACAGCGGTGCTGCCGCTCTTCATCAAGGTGCGCGATCTCGGATTGCTCGATACATATTTTGGCGTTGCCCTGCCGCAAGCGGCCTTCGGTCTTGCGATGAGCGTGTTGCTGCTGCGGCGCTTCTTCAAGGACATCCCGTACGAACTGCTGGAAGCCGCGCTGGTCGACGGCTGCAGCTATATCAAATTCTTCCGCTATGTGACGTTGCCGTTGTCGCGGCCGATCCTGGCGACCGTCGGTACCATCACCTTCGTCAACAGCTGGAACGCCTATCTGTTGCCGCTGGTGATGCTCAACACGGACGCGCTCTATCCCTGGCCGCTCGGCATCATGGTTTATCAGGGCGAGTATTCGTCCGAGTGGCATCTGATCCTGGCCTTCATCACACTGACCATCCTGCCGACGATCATTATCTTCCTTCTCGCGCAGAAACACATCGTCGCAGGCCTCACTGCCGGCGCGGTCAAGGGATGAACGGCACCTCACGGAGATCACAATGAGAAAAGTCGGCATCGGCATCATCGGCTGCGGCAATATCAGCACCGCTTATCTGAAGGCGGCCCAGCGCTTCCCGGTCATGGAAATCAAGGCGCTCGCCGATATGCGCAGCGACATCGCAGAGCGGCAAGGCGCCGCCTTCGGGCTGCCGGCGATGCGGGTTGATCAACTGCTCAAGCGGGACGACGTTGAGATCGTCATCAATCTCACCGTGCCACTCGCCCACACCGACGTCAGTCTCGCGGTGCTGAACGCCGGCAAGCACGTTCATTCCGAGAAGCCGCTCGGCATCAACGTCACGGAAGCCCGCAAGGTGATGGAGCTCGCCGCGCAGAAGAGTCTTCGCGTCGGCTGCGCGCCCGATACGTTCCTCGGCGGGGGGCACCAGACGGCGCGCAAGTTGATCGACGATGGTGCGATCGGCAGGCCTGTGGCCGGTAGCGCGTTCTTTGGCTGCCCCGGTCACGAGCGCTGGCATCCGGCGCCGGGTTTCTACTATTTGCGCGGCGGCGGGCCAATCCTTGACATGGGCCCGTACTACATCACCGATCTCGTGCAGTTGCTCGGCCCGGTGGCGAGCGTGATGGGCTCGACGGCGCGTCCGAAATCCGAGCGGTTGGTCACCAGCCAGCCGATGAACGGAACGCTGATCCCGGTCGAAGTTTCGACCCATGTCGCCGGCACGCTCGAATTCGAGAGCGGGGCGGTCGTCTCGATCGCGATGAGCTTTGATGTGCCCAAGCACCGACATGCGCCGATCGAGATCTATGGCGACAAGGGCAGCATGCTGGTACCGGACCCGAACCGCTTCGGCGGCGAGGTGCAGGTCGCGAAGACCGGCGGCGAGTGGGAGCCGGTGCCGCTGACTCACGGTCATGTCGACGGCGAGTTCCGTTCCATCGGTGTCGCCGACATGGCCTCCGCGATCCTGAACAACCGGCCGCATCGTGCCAGCGGTGCGCTCGCGTTCCACGTGCTGGAGGTGATGGAAGCGTTCCAGACCTCTGCCGACGAAGGGCGACGCGTCAAGATCGAGAGCTGCGTCGAACGGCCGGCGATGCTGCCGGCCGGGCGTGAAACCGGACAGATCGACTGAGGGAATGACCATGCGCAAGGCAATGATTGTATGGGGCGGTTGGCCGGGGCACGATCCCGATCTCTGTGCTTCGATGATCCGGGGCTGGCTGAAGGCTGAAGGCTTCGAGGTGCGGATCGAAACCACCACCGCCGCGTTCGCCGATCCCGCGATTCACGACCTGTCACTGATCATCCCGATCTACACCATGTCGAAGATCGAGAAGGCGGAAGCGCTCAATCTCTGCGCTGCGGTCCGTAGCGGCGTCGGGCTCGCCGGCCATCATGGCGGCATGGGCGACGCTTTCCGCGATTCTGTCGACTACCAATTCCTGTGCGGCGGGCAGTGGGTTGCGCATCCCGGCAACATCATCGACTACAAGGTCGACTTGACGAAGCCGGATGATCCCATCATGAAGGGCCTGAAGAGTTTCGAGCATCGTTCCGAGCAGTACTACATGCATGTCGACCCCGCCAACGAGGTGTTGGCGACGACGACCTTCACCGGCGAGCACGCACCCTGGATCGAGGGCGTGGTGATGCCCGTGGTCTGGAAGAAGCGATACGGCGCGGGCAGGGTGTTCTATTCCTCGCTCGGCCACCGCGCTTACGAGCTCGACGTACCGGAGATCCGTACGTTGATGATCCGCGGCATGCTGTGGGCGGCGCGCGAATGAATGCTGGTGCGACCCAGCCGGTGCTTCGTGCCACGCTCGAGGACGTCGCGCGCACGGCAGGTGTTTCGCTCGCCACCGTCGACCGCGTCGTCAACCGGCGCGAGGGCGTGCGCGCCAAGACCGTCGCGCGGGTCGAGGCCGCGGTGGCAAAACTCGGCTATCGAGCCGACGTCGCGGCCGCGCGGCTTGCCCGCGGGCAGACGTTCCGCTTTGCCTTTGTGCTGCCGACGGGTAGCAACAGCTTCATGACCAACCTGACCGAGCAGGTCCAGCGCACCGCGGACTGGCTCGCCGGCCAGCGCGGCTTCATTGATATCCTGCATGTCGACGTGTTCGATCCGGACGTACTCGCTGCCGCACTGGAAAATCTCTCGCCGGTGTATCAGGGCGTCGCCGTCATCGCGCTCGATCATCCCAGGGTGCGCGCCGCGATCGACGAACTCACCACGCGCGGGGTCGCTGTGGTGACCCTTGTGTCGGACGCGCCGAGCTCGCGCCGGCTGCACTATGTCGGCATCGACAACCCGGCGGCAGGCCGCACCGCTGCAACGCTGATGGGACGGTTCCTCACTGGTCGCGAGGGGACGGTGGCCGTGATCGCGGGATCGTTGTCGCTGCGCGATCACACCGAGCGGCAATTCGGCTTCCACCAGATCCTGTCCAGCGAGTATCCGAACCTGCTCGCGCTGCCGGTGATCGAGGGCCGCGACGACAGCGAGCGCACGCGGGAGCTCACTGCGGCACTGCTCGCGCGCCAGCCCGATCTGCGCGGCATATACTGCTGCGGCGCCGGCAACCGTGGCATCGCCGATGCGCTCGAGGCCTCGGGACGCGCGCGCGAGGTGGTCTGGATTGCCCATGAGCTGACTCAATACACACGGCGTTTCCTGGTCCGCGGCGCGCTCGATGCTATCATCAACCAGGATCCCGGCCACGAGGCACGGTCTGCGGCGCGAGTCCTGCTCGCGCATTGTTCGGGTGAGCCCATCAGCCCCGACCAGGAGCGCATCCGCATCGACATTTTTCTGCGGGACAATCTGCCGTAACCTTTGAGTCGCCTGCGGAGCGCATCAGAAGCTCGCGGCCATTGCGGCCAGACGTTGGTGGGCGCGTTCGCGGGCCGCCTCGATCGGCTGTTGCGGTCCGGTGGTTGGTCCGATTGGAATGAAACGGACATTGTTGATCCCGACAAAACGCAAAATTTCGCGCAGGTAAGGTGTTGCCATGTCGATGCGCCCGCGGTTCATTCCGGTGGCGAAATCGCTGCCACTGGCAATGATGACGATGGTCGGCCGGTCCTTCAGCAACGGGACATACCCCAGCGACGGATCGAACCGGAAGGTGAGCCCGGGCTGGACGATGACGTCGAACCATTGCTTGAGCTTATAGGGAATGCCGAAATTCCACATGGGCGTGGAAATCAACACCCGCTCGGCAAGCGCCAAGCGCACCCATCCGCTCGGCCTCCGCGAAGCTGTCCCGCTGCGCGTCGTTAAAGGCCTGCGCCTTCATCCGTGCATATTTGGCCTCGACAATAGGGCCTGAAAACTCCGGCAGGCGCTCGCGCCAGAGATCCATGACGTCCACGTCCCAATCGGGCCGAGCTTGGCGAAAGCCATCGAGGAAAACGCGGGCGCCGGCGCTTGACCAGGAGTCGTCGCGGGGCGAGCAGGACAGGTGCAGGAGCTTCGCCACCGCTCATCCCAGCGCTTTGATGACCGCATCGGCCCTGGTCACGACGGCGACGTTCTGCATGGCGAAGTTGATCGACGCGGCGTGCCAATCGGCGTTCATGGTCGAGCAGCAATCCTCAGGAACGATCATGAAGTAGCCCTTGTCGGCACCGGTCCGCGCCGTGTGCTCGACCGACATGTTGGTCCAGGCGCCGGTGTTGATGATCATGTCGCGACCGGTGGCTCTCAGGATCGTTTCGAGCTTCGTGCCTTCCCAGGCGCTCATTCGCACCTTCTCGACCACGAAATCGCCGGGCCGTGGTTCGAGACCTGAAACCGGTGCCGCGCCCCAGCTTCCGCGCACCATCGCCTTGCTGTCGACGAGACCCTCGAACAGTGGCGCATTCAGAGTCACGCCGGGCGCGCCGGGCTCAACGACGAACCAGACATGGATGACGGCGACGCCGCGCGCCCGCGCGGTTTCGGCCACGCGGCGGACGTTCTCGACGACATGCTGCTGGCGCGCATGCCCGGGCGCGCCGGAATCGGCAAAGGCGCCACCGTCCATGATGACGTCGTTCTGGAGGTCCTGGATGATCATAGCGCAGCGTCGCGGGTCGAGCTGCATCTCGCCGTCGGCGAGGACGGGTGCAGCGGAAGCAGAGCCGGCCGCCGCTGTGCCGCCGCCTCGCTTGCCGCTCATATAGGGCTCGTGGCGCGGTCCGACCTTGGTGGGAATGGCATAGACCGAGTGCGTCGAAGTCAGGTACAGCGTGCGGAAATCCGGCCCGCCCCAGGTAAGGTTGGCGACAAGCTCGGGCAGGCGGAGCTTGCCGAGCAGCTCGCTGCGCGGCGAATAGACCCACACGCCGCCGGGTGCCGTGACCCAGATGTTGCCGTGCTGGTCGCACTTCATGCCGTCGGGCAAGCCGGGCTCGAGCTCGGAGCGGATGCCGCTCGCGAACACACGCGCACTCGACAGCGAGCCGTCGCCGTTGACATCGAATACGCGGATCAGTGCCTGTACGGTGTCGTTGACATAGAGCAGTTTCTCGTCGGGCGAGAAGCACAGCCCGTTCGGCTGGTCGAACAGATTGCGGTCCACGACGAGCTTCGGCTCGGCGCCGGGCACCACGCGATAAACGCCCTGGAAACCGAGCTGCCTTGGCCGCTCGACGCCATAGACCGGCATGCGGCCATACCAGGGATCCGAGAAATAGATCGCGCCCGAGGAGTGCACGCAGACGTCATTGGGACTGTTGAGCTCCTGTCCCCCAAAGTGCGAGGCCAGCACCTCGCGCCGCCCATCCGGCCGCTCGCGGATCAATGACGACGTCGCGTGCTCGCAAACGATCAGATTGAGTTCGGCGTCATAGGTCATGCCGTTGCATTTGTTCGAGGGACGCTTGACCTCGGCGACGCCTCGCCGCGCATCCCAGCGCCGACGCACGTCGGCCGGCATGTCCGAGAACAGCAGATAATGATCGACTGGATGCCAGATCGGTCCCTCCGTGAAGTCAAAACCGGTGCCGATCTGCGCGACTGGTGCGTAGGGGTCAATCAGGGTCTCGAATTCGGAGCGTAAGGTGACGTGCGTCATCATCCATCCTCTGGCGTCTAGGCTGGAAACCAGTTGCGCTGGGGCAGGGACTGCACGACCGGCCCAGGCACCTGGTCGTGGAGTCGGCCGACGACGTTGCCACCTTCGATCTTGGCGGGACGGTCATGGACCGGCAGCAGATATCGCGAATTGCTGAGCAGCTTCTTGATGGCGGTCTTCTCGGCGCGCTTGGTGGTGCCGTGATTGCCGGTGGTGCGCGGCTCCCAGTCGTGGATCTCGTTGAAGGGCGTTACGATCTGGTCGTTGAAATCATAGATGACGTCGCCGCAAATTGTGGCGATGCCGTCGGCGGTTTCGACGATGATGTTCATCGAGCCCTCGGTATGCGCATTCGCAGCGTCGCAGTAGACGCCCGGCATCAGCTCGATGGGACCTGTGATCTCAAGGTCGAGAAAGCGCAGGGCACTCTTGGTGTGCAGACGGTCGATCAGATGCTTAATATCCGGCGCCGGATATTGCGGATGCATCAGGCCGGACACGGAGTATTCAAGCTCCCGACGGTTGAGGACGACAGTCGTGTTCATCGGAAACAGATCGTCCTTGCCGGCGTGGTCGATGTGCAGATGGGTGTGGCAGACGAAGCGCACATCGCCCATCCGCACGCCGTGCCGTGCAAGCTGGTTTTCGATCATGTGCTCGTGATACTGCAGGCCGCGCATGCCCAGCGTTTCCATGATCTGGTTGGAGCGGTAACCCGTATCGACCACCACCGGATACTTGCCGCCGAGGATCAGGAAACCGAGGGTGAGGACGCGGCGGGTGCGGCCGCAATCGCGGCCGAGAACCAAAAAGCTCGATTCCAGCTCAATATCGCCATAGTCCAGAATCTTGATCTCCAGCGGCATTCCGTCCCTCCCTGTGTCCGTTCTCGTTGTTTCCTCGGCGCTCAGAGCCGATAGACGCGCATGGCAGTGGTTCTGAAAACGGCTTCGCGCTGATCATCGCGTAGCGGCGCCGCGGCGACACGGAATGCATCAATCAATTCGCGGTAGTTGGTCCACAATTTCTCGATCGGAAAATTCGAGCCGAACAGGCAGCGTTCGGCGCCGAAGATCGCAATCGTATCGGTCAGGACGGACGCGATATGCGCGGGGTCGTTGCGGTGGATGAAGGTTCCGAGCCCCGACAGTTTCGACACGATGTTCGGGCATGCGGCGAGGCGGGCCATGCCGGCGCGCCACGCAGCGCGGCCTGGGGGTGAAAGGTCCTCCAGCATGCCGGCGTGCTGGAGGATAAAGGTCACCTTCGGGCAAGATTCCACAAGGCGCGCGGCGTCCGGAATCTGCGGCGTGAACACCTGAAGGTCAAAGCTCCAGCCATAATCCGCAAGGCGGGCGATGTTGCGCTGGATCACGGGATCGGTGCAGAGATCCGGCCGCGCGGCGAAGCGATAAAGCGGGTTCTCGTGCCAATGCAGTTGCATGCGAACGCCGCGTACGAGGGTATAGCGCTTCAGGCGATCGAGCTGTGGACGCACGTCATCCACTGAAAAGTCGGCGTAAGCTACGATGGCATGCGGCCAGCCGTGCTCCTCGGCGGTCTGCTGCACCCAGGCGGCCTCGTCCTCGAAGCGGTCATTGGCCCAGTTGGTCTGGACATAGACTGAGCGGGTGACGCCGCTGCCTTCGAGGTCGCGGAGATATTCCCCGATCGGGTAATCGCGCCGGATCGGCTCGTATGGACCGAAGATGCGCGGCTGCATCGGACCGACCAGCCAGGGCAGGTCAGCCTGGCGCCAGATATGATGGTGCCCATCGACGATGTCCGTCACGCAACTCTCCTCTGTCCCAGCGCCAGCACATGCGCGACGATCGACGCGCTCGATCCACCATCGGCCAGGTCGTCGACGAAGCGCTCGATCGCGACCAGCGCTTCGGTCTGCGGCCGAAAGCCGGGACCGGCCGCGAGCGGCGTCAGCCAGCTCACGCGCCACGCACGGCGCGATAGTTTCGCGACCGCATCGCGCAGCGCGTCGGGTTCGCCCCGCTCCAGGCCGTCGGAAATAATGATCACGGCAGCTCCTCGCGCGTATCCGCCAAAGCGGGGCACGGCGAGAAAGGCCTGAAGCGCCTCGCCGATCCGGGTGCCGCCGTCCCAGTCGCTGACCACATAGGCCGCGGCCTTGAGCGCCTGCTCGCGGCGCTTGAGACGCAACGGGCGGGTGATGCGGGTCAGCCGCGTGCCGAAGGTGAAGACCTCGACATTGGGTGCCGCCTGCACCAGCGTGTGCGCGAACTTCATATTCTCTTCGGTGCGCGTCTTCATCGAGCCGGAGACGTCAATCAGAAGCAACACCTTGCGTGGGCGGTGCCGCCGCTTCAAACGTCCCAGCCGGAGGATTTCGCCGTCGCTGCGAATGGAGTCGCGGAGAGTGCGGCGCAAATCCGCGTAGGGTCCGCTGCGAGCCCGCATGCGGCGATGGCCGCGCCGCTTCGGCAGGCGCCTGGGCGCCTCGCGGGACAGCCGGCGCAGCGCATCGGTGGTGGAGAGCTGCGCAAAGCGGCGCTCGACCAGCGCTTCGGCGCGCGCAGCTGCGAGACCGGACTCATTGGCTTCGTCCGACAACAGTGGCTCGTCGTTTCCACGGGCCTCCTCTTGGAGCCGAACTGTCTCGTCGTCCTCGCCGTCATCGACGCGCTCGATTGCCTCGTTTCCGCGAAAGTGCAGATCGAACAGCCGGTCGAACGTTGCGCGACGCTCCGGTGGAGGGGCCAGTGTTGCAAGGGCCGCCTGCCGAATGTCTTCCAGGCAGCGGGGACCGAGCAACTGGATCGCGGCCAGGAACGAGGTCGTCTGTTCCGGTGCGACGGCAAACCTGTTCGTTCGCAACAAGCCGACGAACGAGATGAAAACACGCGCAGCGCGCGGCAGTTCGGGTTCGGCGCTCATGCAGAGGCCTCCGCCAGCAGGGCGTCGAGGCGCGGCGAAATGAAATGCAGATCCTCCTCGTCTTTCAGGGCAACCCCAATCGAGCGCCTGAAGGCATCGGGCCACCGTGCGCCGCCCTTGTGCAGCAGCGTGGCGGCCTCAGCCCAGTCAACGGCCTCGGCGATCCCGGGCGCCTTGCTGAGCGGCTCGCGTCGCAGCTTCTCGACGGCGGCGACGACGGCCCGCGCGGTCCCCTCGGCGACGCTGGAGGCCCGCATCATCACGATGCGGGCTTCGCGCTCCGCCGAGGGATAGTCGATCCAGTGATAGACGCACCGCCTCCGCAACGCTTCATGAAGATCCCGCGTGCGGTTTGAGGTGAGGACGACGACCGGGCGCTCAGAAGCGCGCACCGTGCCGCGCTCCGGGATCGAGATCTGAAAGTCGGACAGAAACTCGAGCAGGAAGGCTTCGAATTCCTGGTCGGCGCGATCGATTTCGTCGATCAGCAGCACAGTCGAGTCAGGCGCGCGCAGTGTCGCCAGCATCGGTCGCTCGATCAGAAAGGTTTCGCCGTAGATGTCGATGCTCTCATCGCCGGCCTGGCGGATGGCGAGCATCTGGCGCGGATAGTTCCATTCGTAGAGTGCGGCGGATGCATCGATGCCTTCGTAGCATTGCAGGCGGATCAGGCGGCGGCCGAGGACAGCGGCGATGGCTTTGGCGGCCTCGGTCTTGCCGACGCCCGGCGCACCCTCGACCAGCAGTGGTTTGCCCAGCGCCAGCCCGAGATAGGCCGCGGTCGCCAGCCCCTCGTCGGCGAGGTAATAGGCGGCCCGAAGCGCCTTCTCCAGTGCCTCGGGGCTGTCGATGCCGGCGATGTTGCTGCGGACGGTCATCGAGACCTCAGCGCCGCGCCTGAGGGCGCGCGCCGCCCTCGGCCTTGATCGCGCGCAGCACCTTCTCCGGCGTAATCGGCAGATCGTCGATGCGAACGCCGACGGCGTTGAAGATGGCGTTCGCGACGGCCGGCAATACGGGATTCGCGCACATTTCGCCGGGGCCTTTGGCACCGAAGGGGCCATCAGGCGCGGGGCGTTCCAACACGGCGATGTCGTGTGGGCAGATGTCGCCAGGACCGGGCATGACATATTCGACGAAGTCGCGAGGGCCGTGGACAGGGTCGGGATAATAGGGTTCAGGCGTCTCGTAGAGCGCGTGACTGACGCCCATCCAGGCGCCGCCGACGAGCTGTTGCTCGACCAGCCGCGGGTTGAGCGCGCGGCCGAGCTCATAGGCAGAGTCCATGCGGATCATCGTGACCTCGCCGGTCTCGTCGTCGACCTCGACCTCGGCGACAAGACAGGCATGGGCGTAGCAGGTCGCCGGCGACATCTCGCCGGTTTCCGGATCGACATTGGACAGAGGAACCAGGAAGATGCCACGGCCAGAGATGGTCTTGCCCTGCTTGAACTGCGCCGCGATGGCGACGTCCTTGGTGGAGATCGAGCGGTGCGGCGCGCCCTTGACGTGGATGTTGCCCCGGCCGTCGGTTTCGAGATCGGCGGCGTTGACCTCGAGTTCCTCTGCGGCGGCCTCCATCATCACGCCGCGCGCCTCGCGCGCCGCCGCCATCACGGCATTGCCGACGCGATGGGTGCCGCGCGAAGCGAACGAGCCCATGCAATGCGGACCGGTGTCGGAATCGGCGGTGTCGACATAGACGTCCTCGACGGGCACGCCGAGCGTCTCTGCGCAGATTTGCCGCGTGACCGACTTCATGCCTTGGCCGAGATCAATCGACGACAGCGCTACGGTGAATTTGCCGCTTGGGTTGGAATGGACCAGGGCTTGGCTGGGATCGCCGCCGAGATTCATGCCGATGGGATAATTGACCGACGCGATGCCGCGTCCGCGATGTCGGGTCATCTCAACGCCTCCTGGTGCCGAACACGGATGAGAATCGACCCGCCCCGTGCGAGGGCGATGCCGGTCGCGGTGGCTGCGGCGGGGAGGGCGCGGGCGGTGGGGGCTCGCGCGGCGGTTCGCGCGACGCGGCCGTTGGAAGGCGATCATAGCTCGTGCGCTGCGGCGCCGGCGCGGTTGTCCGCGCGTTGGTGTCGGCAGGCGTCCGCGGGATGACGGCGCGGCTGCCGCCGCCGTCCTTGCGGGAGGAGGCACGCTTGAACTCGTCGCGGATCGGCCATTTCGCTTTCTCGGCAGCTACCTGGACGCACTCGATCAGCGCCGTGTTCTTGGCCTCGCGCCGGTGCGCCTTCATGTCGCCGTCGCGATAGGCATTGAGGATGCGGAACTCCATCGGATCCATGCCGACGAGGTTCGCGAGCTTGTCCATCTGGCACTCGATCGCAAAATCCATGGCGGTGACGCCGAAGCCGCGCATCGCGGTTGCCGGCGTACGGTTGGTGAAGACGCAGTAGACGTCGCCATAGACGTTAGGGATGGTGTAGGGTCCTGGCAGGTGGGCTGCGCATTTCACCGCGGCATAGCTCGAGAGCCGCGTATATGCACCGCTGTCGAAATATGCGCGGATCTTTCGCGCAACGACGCGGCCGTCGCGCATCACGCCATCCTTGATGTAGATGCGCTCGGCGCCGCGCGGCGGACCGTATTGCATCTCTTCTTCGCGTCCGAACACGTAGCGCACGGGACGTCCCGTCAGCATCGCACCCAGGATGCATAAAGGTTCGGTCAGCGTGTCCACCTTGCCGCCAAAGCCGCCGCCGACGGTGCCGCCAATGAAATGGAAGGTGTTCGAGGGGACGTCGAGAATCTTGGCGCAGGTGTCGACCGAGAAGAACAACGCCTGGGTCGAGGTATAGACGACATAGCGGCCGTTGGTGTCGGGCGCCGCGATCGACCCGTTGGTTTCGGTCGGCGCGTGCTCGATCGGTGACATCTGGTAGCGTTGTTCGAGCACGTGATCGGCGGTCGCGAGTGCGGCATCGGCATCGCCGAAGCGGAGCTTTTGGTGGTCGTATCTGTCGTGATAAATGAAGGCATTCTTCGGATAGGTATCGTTGACGACGGGCGCGCCCGCCTTCAGCGCATCTTCCACGTCGAACACGGCCGGCAACGGCTCATAGTCGATCCGTACCTTCGCAATGGCCTCAAAAGCCTCGCGCTCGCTGTCCGCGACGATGGCTAGGATTGGCTCCCCCTTGTAGCGGACCTTGTCGACGGCCAGCGACGGCTCGTCGTCCTTGCCGAAATTGATCAGGCTCAAAAGTGTGTTGAGGTTGCGGGGCACGTCCGAGCCGCGGATGATCCGGCGCACGCCGGCTGAGCGTTCAGCGTCGGCTGTGTCGATCCGCCGGATCCTTGCGTGCGAATGGGTCGAACGGACGACTTTCAGGTGCAGCATGCCCTGGAGCTTGTGGTCGTTGAAATAGCTCGATGTGCCCGTGACATGGCCGAGCATGTCCTGGCGCTGTGTGCCCTTGCCGATCTCCTTGAGATCGTCGTCGCGCTCGTCGGCGAAAATGTCTTTGCGCAGTTCCAGCATGATCTGGTCCTTCAGGCGCTCACCCGGCCGCCGGCAGCGGCGAGGATGGCGTTGATGATCGGCTCGTAGCCGGTGCAGCGGCAGATGTTGCCGGAGATTGCCTCGACGATCTCGGCGTGGCTCGGGGAGGGATTGCGATCGAGCAGTGCCTTGGCAGCCATCAGCATGCCCGGCGTGCAATAGCCGCATTGGGCGGCAAAATTCTCGGCGAAGGCGCGCTGCAGCGGGTGGAGGTTGGGTCCCTGCTTCAGGCTATCCAGCGTCTCGACGGAGCGGCCGGCGACGGTTTCGGCTAGCGTCAGACAGGAGAGATGGAGGTCGCCATCGATCAGGACGCTGCAGGTACCGCAGCCGCCCTGGCCGCAGCCGAACTTCGGCGTCATGTCGCCGATCAATTCGCGAAGCGCGACGAGCAGGTTGGTGCCGCCATCGACGAAAATGGCGACATCGCTGCCGTTGTGACGAAATTGCAGGGCAGTCTTGGCCATACGATCTATTCCTGACCCAAGAGAAGACGACGCAGATGGACGCCGACGATCTCGCGGCGGTACCATGCGCTGCCGAGCGCGTTGTCGGACGGCGATGTTCCTTCCACGGCTGCAGAGGCTGCGGCCGCAACGGTTGCGGCATCCAGCGAGCGACCTTCCAGAGCGCGTTCGGCCGCCCGCGCACGTATTTGCGTCGGCGCCATCGATCCCAATGCAATTCGTGCCCCGGCGATCCGTCCGCCACTGATAGGCAGATATGCGGCGAGCGTGATGACCGAGCCGCCCTTGGGCTTGATCCGTGCGATCTTGCGGTAGCGGAAAGCCGCTGCGCTGGTCGGTCGCGTGCAGGACACCGACAGCACTAGCGAGCCTGCCTGCCTTTCACGTGACTGCAAAAATTCCTCAATTGGAATGTCGCGCGATCCAAAGCCGCCTTGCAGGGCCACGGTGGCATCGAGCGCAAGCAGGGCGACGGTGAAATCGCCATAGGGGTTGGGCGCGAACAGATTGCCGCCCACCGTACCCATGTTGCGCACCGCCGGGCCACCAATCGAGCGGGCAGGGGCGTGTAGGAAAGCGAGGTCGCGCTCGCCCAGAATCCGGGCGAATGTTACGCCAGCACCCAGTGTGATCCGCGGGCCTGAGGGGTCGATGCGCGTCAAGGCATGGTCATTGGCGCGCACGACGGTCGAGATCGAGATGTCGCCTTCGTTCAGTGCGCGCATCACCAGCGTGCCGCCGGCGAGATAGCGTGCGTTGCGATCGGACGACAGCGCGGCGGCGGCCTCGCTCGAGCTCGTGAAGGTCTTCACCGTCACAGTCATGTTGACACAGCCTCCTTGAGGTACCGGCGGATCGCTTCGAATCCCGCCTGGTAGATATCTTCGGCGACCATGTGGGTGATCCGGTCCTTGTCCTCCGGCCGTGTCGAGAAGCGGGATTCCCAGTGCCAGAAGGTGCGGTCGCCGTCGGTCACCGGCAGCAGGCGGACGTGGGCCACGTAGTTGAACATCGGAACCGGCGTATCGAGCAGGCAATAGCTGAAGGTCTGCTCCAGATCCGACAGCGTCAGCAATTGCTCGCGCAGCTCCGAACCGTCCTGCAGCTTGAAGCGCCTGACACAGCCGATCTTGTCCGAGGCCTGCGCGCGCTCGATCGTGGAGGTCGCGACCGCCGGATGCCAGCGATCGTGCCCGTTGAAGTCGCGCAGCACGGCCCACACGGAGCCGGTCGGTGCATCCAGGATCGTGCTCTTGACGATATGCGGCACGGCGCTCAGCCTCCGAACTGGCGTTTGAGGGCGTCGAAGCCGCCCTGGAACACGCCGCCGCCGATATTTGCGACGAGCTCCGCCTCCCGCTCGGGTGCGCAGTCGAACTCCGCGGTCCATTCCATGAAGGTCTGGTCGCCATCCGTGACCGGCGTCAGCCGAAGCGTCGCGACGTACTCCTCGACCCCCATCGGGGATTCGAGGATCGAGTAGGTGCAGAACATGTCGTAATCGGACAAGCCGAGCAGCTTTTCCCGGATGCGATCGCCGTTGCGCAGGCGAAAATCCCTGACGCAACCGATCTTGTCAGAGGGCTCGCCGCCCTCGATACGGCTTTCCGCAATCGCAGGATGCCAGTTCGGCAGACCGTTGAAGTCGCGTACCCGCGCCCAGACGCGGTCGTTGCGCGCGTTGACGACGGTTGAGACGTAGACCCGCGCCATGGTGCGACCTCAGCTCTTCTTCCGGGGGCCGCGCTCAGCGGGTGGCTCGCCGTCGGCTGAAGGCGAGGGCGCAGCGGCTGGCTTCTCGCCACCGCCGCCGCTCTTGCGCGCGGAGTCCTTGATGCCCTGCATGTCGCGAGCTTCCCGGATCAGGCCTGGCATCTTGGCGAGGCTGCCGCCTTCGACGCCGATGTCCGCCAGAAGCGAGTCGATCAACGGCGCCTGGACGCGGTAGCGCAGCGCCGAGTCGATCACCTCGTCGGTGGCGCTGCGGCCGCCATTGCCGCCATGGCCGTTGCCATTGAGGCCGTCGACCTGGAGGATGCGGATGCCCTCAATCTTCTCCATCGGCTTGACGCTCTCACGGACGATGCCCTCGATGCGGTCGAGCAGCTTTCTACGGAACAGCGAGTAGCGCGCCTGGTCGGTCAGCACGTTCTCGGCCTCGTTGAGCATACGCTGCGCCTCGGCCTCGACTGCAGCGCGGATTCGCTCGGCTTCCGCGGCAATTCGCGTCTCCTCGGCCTGCTTCTCGGCGATCAGGATCTCCACGGTCTTTCGGCGCTTCGCGATCTCGCTCTCGCGCGCGGTAATGACACGCTCGGTGGCTTCAGTGGCATGTACCCGCGCTTCCTCGGCCGAGGCCTTGGCCGCGGATTCCTCCAGCGACTTGAGGTGGATGGCAATCGCCTTTTCCATCAAGACGGTCTCGACCTCCTTCTCGCGATTGATTTCGAGCTTACGCAGCTCGCGCTCGCGGCCGATGCGGGCCTCGTCGAGGCCCCGGTCGGAGGCGATGCGGGAGCGCTCGACCTCTTCACGCGCGGCAATCTCGGCTTCCTGGAGCGACTGGACGCGAGCGACTTCGAGCTGTTCGATCGAGCGGCGGCGTTCGATCCGCGCCGCCTCCAGCGCATGCTCGCGCGAGACGTCGGTGGTCTCGACCTCCTTGCGCGCGACAATCTCGGCCTGCCTGACCTGGCGGTCGGCGTCGATGCGCTCGGATTTCTTGGTCGAGAGCGCAATGACGCGTTCCTCATCTGCGATCTCGATCGCCTTCTTGTGCTCGATGTTGAGGACTTCGCGCTTTCTGGAGGAGGTGATGCGCTCGGCTTCGAGCGCGAGATCGACGCCGATGCGCTGGCGCTCGATGGTGTCGCGCCGGTTCAGCTCGGCGGCCTCGAGCACGGCTGTACGCTCGATCTCGAGCGCGCGCGTGTCACGCTCAGCCTGGATACGCTCGGCTGCAACGGACTTTTCCTGCGCGATCCGGGCGGCTTCGATGGCTTCGCGTGAGGCAATGTCGGCTTCCTCGACGGCGCGGTTGCGGGCGATCTCCAGGGAGCGAACGCGTTCTTGCTGGGTGATGCGGGCAGCTTCCGTGGCTTCGCGCGCCGTGACCTCTGCGACTTCCAGCGTCTGATTTCGTTCTATCTCCAACTGCCGGGTATTTTGCTCGACCGCGATGCGCTCGACGGCGAGCCTGTGCTCGCGGGCGATGCGCGCCGCCTCGACCGCGCGCTGCGCCTCGATCTCGGCTTCCTGGATGTTACGCACCTGCTGGATCTCCAGCGCACGGGTGCGCTCATCGGATGCGATGCGCTCGACATTGACAATCATGGTCTGGGCGATGCGGGCCTTTTCGGTCGTCTCGCGGGCAGCGATCTCGGCCTCGTCCACAGCGCGGGTCCGGTCGATCTCGCGGCGCCGGGTCTCCTCTTCGTTGGCGATGCGGGCGTCGGTCACGACGCGGTCCTGCTGGATACGCGCTTTCTCGATCGCCTCGCGGGCGGTGATCTCGGCTTCCTCGACGGTCCGCATCCGCTCGATTTCGCGCTGGCGCACCTCGCGCTCGGAAGCGATGCGGCTGGTATCGATCGAGCGCTGGTTGGCGATCCGGGCTTTTTCGATTTCCTCCCGTGCGAGCAGTTCCTTCTCCTCGATGGTGCGGGTGCGCTCGATCTCCCGCTGGCGGGTCTCACGCTCCGAGGCGATACGGGCTTCGGCGATCGCCTGGTCGTTGGCGATTCGCGCCTTCTCGATGGTTTCACGGGCGGAAATCTGCGCCTGCTCAGCTTCGGTCTCGCGCAGGGCCCGTTCGCGTGCGACCTCGGTGCGTTGCAGGGCGCGGCGCATCTCGATGTCACGCTCCTGTTCGAGGCGCGCCGTCTCGCTTTCGCGTTCGATCTCGAGAGCCTGCCGCTCGGCCTCCAGGTTACGGGAGCGGATCTTGATCATCGAATCCTGCTCGATGTCGTTGCGCAGTTTGCGCTTGGCCTCGATGTCCTCCATCAGGCGGGTCAGACCTTCGGCGTCGAAGCGGTTCGAGGGGTTGAAGAATTCGAGATCGGTCTGGTCAAGATCGGTGATCGCGACTGATTCCAGCTCGAGCCCGTTCTGGGCGAGGGCCTCTGCGGCGTTCGCCTTGAGGCGGGCGACGTACTCACCGCGCTGCTCGTGCATCTGCTC
This sequence comes from Bradyrhizobium sp. MI1.10, assembly GCF_055811035.1. NCBI lineage: Bacteria > Pseudomonadati > Pseudomonadota > Alphaproteobacteria > Hyphomicrobiales > Nitrobacteraceae > Bradyrhizobium > Bradyrhizobium sp. MI1.10. The sequence continues at coordinate 98,094 of NZ_JBVVPN010000026.1, read as the reverse complement.
GAGGGTCATCTCCGAGGCAACGGAACGAATGGCCGAGATGAATTTTCCGGCGAGGAGGGCATGGAGCTGTTCGGGCTCCATGGTGCGGCGGCCGAGTGTGGCGGCCGCGATAGACACGGCTTCGCGGGTTGCCTGCACGCGGACATAGAAATCGGCCTCGATGTCGACGCGCATGCGGTCACGGGTGATCACGGCGTCCTGGCGGGAGCGCACGATGCCCATCGGCTGCACGTTCATGTTGACGGGCGTGTAGTCGTGGATGAACGGCAGCACGAAGGCGCCGCCGTTGATCACAACGCGCTCGCCGAGCAGGCCGGTCCGGACGAATGAGGTCTCCTTGGACGAGCGGTGATAGAGCCAGTTCACGATGTAGACGCCGACCACGATCACCACGACGGCGACGATCAGCCAGAGGATCAATTCACCGACCAGAGTCCCTGACATGTTTCTCTCCTTCGACCTTTCGGCGTTATCGCGCGCCGATCGCCTTGAATTTGCGAACCTGATCCGTCAGCGCCCGCTCGACCGGCAGACGTTCCATCGAGGAGGCGCCGTAGAAGCCGTGGCAATTTCGTGTGTTCCTCATGATGAAATCGGCATCGTCCGGATCGGAGATCGGTCCGCCATGAGCGAGCACCAGAATGTCCGGATTGACGCCGAGCGCGGCGGAGGCCCAGGTGTCGATGTGCGCTGGGCAATCCGTCAGCTTGAGTGCGGTCTGCGCGCCGATGGTGCCCCCGGTCGTTAGGCCCAGATGACACACGATGATATCCGCGCCCGCGATTGCCATCGCGGCAGCTTCCTTCTCGCTAAAGACGTAGGGCGTCGTCAGCAGGTCCTTCTCGCGCGCCTTTGCGATCATGTCGATCTCGAGCGCATAGGACATGCCGGTCTCTTCGAGATTAGCGCGGAACACGCCGTCGATAAGGCCGACGGTCGGAAAGTTCTGCACGCCGGAGAATCCGAGCGCTTTCAATTGGTCCAGGAAAAGATCCATGTCGCGGAACGGATCCGTGCCATTGACGCCGGCGAGCACTGGCGTTCTGGTCACGACGGGCAGCACTTCGCCGGCCATCTCCAGCACGATGGCGTTGGCGTCGCCGTAAGCCATCAATCCCGCGAGCGAGCCTCGGCCGGCCATTCGGTAGCGGCCGGAATTGTAGATGACGATGAGGTCGACGCCGCCGGCCTCCTCGCATTTGGCCGAAAGGCCGGTGCCGGCGCCGCCGCCGACGATGGCCTCGCCGCGCCTTGCCATGTCGCGGAAGCGCTTCAACAGTGCAGCGCGTTCAAACCGGGCCATCGGTCACCTCGCTAGTCTCCGGCGCGCCCCAGTGCGGCCGAACAATGTTCGGAACGCGCTGACAATGGTGGAGGCGAACTCGGGGTCGTTGATGTTCTTGGAAACGCGGATGAGCTGACGGTTGGCGGTCTGCCGCACGTTGCGCTCCAGCGTGCGGAACAGCGCCGCATCGGTGTCCGGATCCCAGAACGGCTGTCCTCGCGCGTCGAGCGCGGAGACGCCGCCCTCGGGCAGGAAGAAGCGCACCGGGCCGTCCATCCGGTTGAGTCGATCGGAGATCCAGTGCCCCATGCGCTCGTTCTCCTCCGCCGTGGTCCGCATCAAGGTAACCTGCGGGTTGTGGACGTGGAATTTCCTGCCGCGGTAGCGCTCCGGGATGGTCTCGGGAGCGCCGAAATTCACCATGTCCAGCGCGCCCGCCGAGCCAACATAAGGCACCCGGCTGCGGATGATGGCGCCAAAGCGGTCGTCGGTGGCCGGGAACACGCCACCCATCAGGAGGTCCCCGACCTCCGTGGTCGTGAGGTCGATGACGCCTGCGAGTTGCCCGGAATCGACGAGTGCCTCCATTGAGCGTCCGCCGACGCCGGTGGCGTGGAAAACGAGACACTCGAAATCCTCGCGCAGGTCGGCCGCGATCTTCTCCACCGCCGGCGTAGTGACACCGAACATGGTGATGCCGACCGACGGCAATCCGCTGTCGCTCCGATCCTTTCCTGCATGCTGATCAAGGCGCGCCTTGACCATGCCGGCCAGCGCGTTGGCGCCGTTGGCCAGCACGGCGCGCGAGATCGAGTTGAGGCCCTGCACGTCGGCGACCGAATGCATCATGGTGATGTCCGCGGGGCCGACATAGGGCCCGACGTCACCGGAGGCGACGGATGAGATGATAAGTTTCGGCACTCCGACAGGAAGGATCCGCATACCGGGCGCGACCAGTGACGCTGCGCCCGAGCCGCCGGCCGAAATCACGCCGGCAACATTGCTCTGGCGCCGCAGCCAGCTGGCGAAGGCGTCGGCCATCGCGGTGACGGCGGCGCCGCGGTCGGGTCCGAATACCGCCGATCCGCCGCGACCATGGTTCAAGGCGATCTCCTGGGCGGAGACGTCGCTGGCCGCGTGCCTGCCGCTGGTGGAGACATCGACCAATCGGGTTCGCAGGCCTGTCCCGGCGATGATGTCGCGGATGAAGCGGAGCTCCATGCCTTTGGTGTCGAGCGTACCCACGACGAGCACGACCGGAGAACCCTGCGCTTGCGTCGCGACCGGTTCGTGCCGGCGTCGTGCCGTCTCGTCGAGACGCATCACCTGTGTCGAGAACGTGCGGGCCGCAGCCTCGATGCGGGCGATCGGCACCGGTTGCGACCACCGTGTCGGCGGCGTCGGGTTTGACATGTAGATGCGGATCGCGCCGCCTGGACGCGTTTGCGGCGGAGGAGGCTTTGCTTCCGTATCCGCCGGTGGCACGTCGAGGTCGAGCTCGAGTCCGGCGTGCATTCCGACACCGAGCAGGCGCTGCTGCAGTTCGCGATCGGCGGCAAGCCGCACTGAATCGATGATGCGGTTGACGCGGCCGTTGACCATGATCGCGACTTTGCGCGACACGGCGGTCGCCACGCCGATATTCTGTTCGATCACGAGCACGGACATGTCGCCGTCCTCGCCAAGCCGTAGCAGCATCTCCTCGACTTGGGCCACGATGACGGGCGCGAGCCCCTCAGTGGGCTCGTCCATGATCAGGAGCCGCGGGTTGGTAAGCAACGCGCGGGAGATCGCAAGCATCTGTTGCTCGCCGCCGGAGAGCTGGCCGCCGCCGTGATCCTTGCGTTCGGCCAGCCGCGGAAACGTCTTGTAGATGCGCTCGACCGTCCAGGCGCCGCGGCGCAAGCCGGCGGCAAGCTGCAGATGCTCGTCGACGCTGAGTGATCGCCACAGCCGCCGTCCCTGCGGAACGTAGCCGACGCCGAGTCGGGCTATGTGGGCAGGCGGCTCTCCGGTGATGTCATCGCCGCGGATGCGGATCGAGCCGCCGCTGACCGGCACCAGCCCCATGATGGCCTTGCACAGCGTGGTCTTGCCCATGCCGTTGCGGCCGACGACCGAGAACACGCCGGCCTCGAGCGTCAGGTCCACGCCCTGCAGCGCGTGCGAATGGCCGTAATAGACGTCCAGGCCGCGGACTTCGAGCGCGGCGGCGGTACGGCGGACCTCATTCATGGCCGCCTCCGAGGTAAAGCTCCTGCACTTCGGGATCGGACTCGATCTCCTGCGGACGGCCTTCCTTGAAGATGCGCCCGTTGTGCATCATCGTGACGCTCTCGACGACGCGCAGGGCCACGTCCATGTCGTGCTCGATGATGATGTAACCGATATGCGCGGGCAGGGAGGTCAATATCTCGATCAGCTCGGCACGCTCGGTCGGCGACAGTCCCGCCGCGGGTTCATCGAACAGGACGAATCGCGGCGCGCCGGCAAGCGCAAGTGCAATCTCGAGCTGGCGCTGCTGGCCATGTGCGAGCTCGGCAACGCGCTGATCCTTCACGCCCGAGAGATGGACGGCCTGCACGAGATTTTCGGCCGCGTGCATCAACGCATCGTTCTGACCGGGGCGGACAAACGAGAAGCGCCCGCGTGAAACGCCACGGCAGGCGAGGTAGACATTGTCCTGGACGGTGAGGCCGGGAAACAGTGCGGAGATCTGGTAAGTCCGGCGCAGGCCACGGCGGATGCGCTCATAGGGCGGGAAGTGCGTGACGTCCTCGCCGAAGAAGCGGATGGTGCCGGAAGAGGGTGGGAAGTCGCCGGTGATGCAGTTGAACAGCGTGGTCTTGCCGGCGCCGTTTGAACCAAGCACGGCGCGCCGTTCGCCGGGGCGGACGGTGATGGTGATGTCGGTGAGGGCTGCGAGCGCGCCGAACAGACGTGTCACGCCGCGCAGCTCCAGCGCGGCGCCGGCGCCCACGACAGAGAGGCGTTGCGCGACGCTATCCATGGCGGGATCCATGGCTGGATCCTTGGCCAGATTCTCGGCCAGGTTCTCGGCCGCGTCGTCCACTTGAACTTGCCGCGCCGGAGCGTTGGCGGCGCCGCCAGCTCTGCCAGAGCCCGATGACGCCGTCCGAGGACCAGAACACGATGGCGAGGAAGCCGAGGCCGATCAGGAGCCGAAAGCGGTTGCCGTCGAGCCCCACCTTGACCAGGAAGTCGAGTGCGAAGGTGCGCAGCAGCACGAAGATCAGCGCGCCGATAAAGGGTCCGACGGGGCGCGTGATGCCGCCGACGATCGCGATGATGAGGATATCGATGCACGCTCCAACGCTCACGGATCCCGGCGAAATCTGCCGGTAGTTCCAGACCTGGAGCACCCCTGCCAGCGCCGCGACGAAGGACGCGAAGGCGTAGGCCGCGACGCGATGCGCATTGACGTTGAAGCCGAGCGCCGCCATGCGGCGGGGATTGTCGCGTACGCCTTGCAACGCGAGGCCGAATGGCGCCCGGGAGATGTAGTCGACGGCGAAGTAGCACAGCGCGGCTACCGCGAGGACGATATAATAGAAGGGAATGTCGGCGCGCCAGTTGACGCCCCAGAAATGCGGCGTGGCGACGGTATTGATGCCGGTATGGCCGTTGAAAATCGCCCAGTTCTGGTTGGTGAAATAATAGAATGCCGCGCCGATCGCGAGCGTGATCATGATGGTGTAGATGCCCTCGGTGCGCACCGCCAGCGCGCCGCCGAGCGTGCCGAAGATGGTCGCGAGCGCGAGCGCCATCGGGACCGCAAGCCACCACGGCCAGCCCAGGCTGATATTGGCGTTGCCGCTGACGCCAAACACCGCGACCATATAGGCGGAGAAACCCGCGATGGTGAGCTGCATCAGGCTGACCATGCCGCCATAGCCGGCAAGAAACATCAGGCTCAGCGCCATGGTTCCGAGGATCAGCGTGGTCGCAAAGATCTCGATCAGGAAGAAGCCGTTGGCGATCAGGGGCATGATCAGGAGAATGGCCGCGACGGTCCAGGCCGCCGGATTGTCGATCTCCGGCCATCCGCGCAATCTGGAGCGTTGCACAGCAGCGGTGGGACGAACCGGGACGCGGGCGTCGTGAGCGAGGGACATGTCAGCGCCTCGCCAACAGGCCCTGCGGCCGAATAGCCAGCACCAGAACCATGATCAGGAAGGTCACGACGATGGCGTAGGTTGGGATGTAGACCGAGCCGAGCTGCTCGGCGAGGCCGATGATAAGCGCGCCCAGCGCAGCCCCCGGGATCGAGCCCATGCCGCCGACGATCACGACGACGAGGGAGGCGAGCAGGAAGCGGATATCTTCGCCGGGCGAGAGCGACTGGAACGTTCCGCCGACGACGCCGGCGACGCCAGCGAGGCCGGCGCCGAGCGCAAACACCACCACGAAAACGAGTTGGATCCGCACTCCGGTCGCCGCAAGGATGTCGCGATCGTCGACCCCGGCGCGGATGATCATGCCGATGCGCGTGCGGTTGAGCGCCAGCCACATCGCCACGCCGATCACGACGGAGGCGGCGAAGATCACGAGTCGGACCATGGGATAGCGGAGATAGACCGGCTCGCCTGAGGATTTGACCGCGGTGACCAGCGGAAGCTCCACAGGTCCGATCAGCCAGTTCGGGGTCTGGATCTGATAGAAATCGCCGCCGCAGGCCCACAGCATCAAATCGGCGAATACGATCGAGAGTCCGATCGTCACCATGGTCTGGCGCAGGTCCTGGCCTTCCATGCGGCGGAAGACGAGGACCTGGAGCAGGACGCCGACCAGTGCCGTCAGGATGAAAGCGACGATGAAGCTGAGGACCCATGAACCGGTCGCGACGCTGATGGCGTAGCCGACATAGCCGCCGAACAAATAGAGCGAGCCGTGAGCGAGGTTGACGTTGCGCATCAGGCCGAAGATCAGCGTAAAACCGCTGGCGACGAGGAAGTAGAGACCGCCGAGCGTGATGCCGTTGAAGAGCGCGTTGAGGAAGACCCGCTTGCGGCCGAGCGCATCTTCGACGCTCTGCGGCCACACTGCGAAAATCAGCCAAAGCGCCACCGCAACCACGATGATGAGGACCAGTGCCCACGCGGGATGGCGTTCGACAAAGCGGGTCATGATCGCCGCTCCGTCTTGACGTCACCCCATCTCTCACCCCGCAAGCGGGATGGAGAGGCACGCAGACCGTTGGCGGCCGCAAGCCCTGCCATGAACGTGCGCTCCCTATCGCGCGGGATCCTCGTTTCGGGACCGCGTTTTGGCGCATCCTAATGCGGCCGTAAGGGAGGCGTTTGATCGTGAGTATCTTTTCGCGTGAGGTCAGGCGCGCAAAACCTTGGCCGCGCGGCGATAATCGGTCGGCGCCATGCCGACATTGGCGGCGAAGAAGCGGGTGAATCCGCTCTGTGACGAGAAGCCGAGATCGAAGCCGATATCGGCGATTGGCGCTTCGCTCGCCACCAGCGCCTCCAGCGCCTGCTCCATCATCAACGTGTTGAGATAGAGGTGCGGCGTGACGCCGGTCTGGGTGCGGAACAGCCGGTAGAAATGCGGCCGGGACAGGCCGGATTCGCGCGCGATGGTGTCGAGCTCGATCTCGGCGCCGGGACTCTCCGACATCATCTTGATGCACTTGCGCACGCGAAAATCCGTGATGGAACCGTTTGCGCGCGGATCGCGCGCGGTCGCCGCCTGTTGCCAGCTTTCGTCATAACAGATGTCGATCAGGCTTCTCAGCTCGCCATCGAGGCTGTTGAGCGAGGGAGCGCCGCACACGAGGGCGGCTGCGTGCCTGATATGCTTGTCCAGCGCAACGGACCGTGTGAACTGGGTGCGGCCGAAGCGGAGGCGGTCGGCGCCGGGCGCATCGGGCGAAAACCACTCCGCATTGACGTAGAGCACGAAGAAAACGGCGCCGCCTTCGAGATCGGATGGCAGGAAGTTATGCGGCTCCCACGGATTGACCGCGACGACGGAACCTTCGGTGAGCTCGTAGCGTCCGTCGCTGACATCGATGCATGCAGAACGCCCGCCGACATGGAAGATCAAGTGACCTTCGCGATGTGCGTGGATGTTGAAAGGGCGGTTCAACTGATAGACCGTCGCCCGACCAAAGCGGCCGTGGAAGACGGCGAGCGCCCGGCTCATGCCTCTCCTCCCAAAAGCTCTTGGTATTTTTTTGTAGCGTTCAACAACCGGGGAGAGAATGCAAGGGCGCACGTGTCGCGCTCCTGGCAAATCTCTCCCCGGTCGGTCATCGTTGGCGAACTAGACTAGGTCAGTATTTCTTACATTCCGGTACTGTGCGGCTCGGCAAACCGATTTTGGCGAACACCGCGGGATCGTAGCCCAGCGTTTGGTTGACGTTCGGGATCACGTTCACGACCTTTGAGAACAGCGCGCCCTTGCCATCGTCGACGACCTCGGTGACGAAGTTGGTGCCGATCGCCTGGCGGTTGGAGTCTAGCTTGATCTTTCCGTTGGGTGCGTCGAGTTCGATCTTGGCAAGGGCCTCCTTGTACTTGGCTTGATTGTTGGAGAGATCTCCGTTGACCTGGCGCAGCGCTAGGATCAGCGCCATTGTCGAGCCATAATAGTTGGTGGCGAGCAGCGATGGGCTCGGGAAGCGCTTGTTGGGCGGGAAGGCGTCCTGATAGTCCTTCACGAACTTCTGCCAACTCGGGTTCTCCCAGGTGTCGGCCTGGCCGCTCGCGGCCAGCGTGCCAATCAGGGCATTCTTGGCGTTTCCCTTGGACGACAGGATGGTCTGGTCGATCATGATCGAGCCGCCCATCAGATGTGCCTTGCCGCCGGCCTGCTGGTATTGGTTCAGGAAGTTGACGGCGTCGGCGCCGCCGAGGCCGAGATAGATCGCGTCGACGTCGTCGGGCAGTGCGGCGATAACAGAGGCAAAGTCCTTGGTGCCGAGCGGCACCCATTGCCGGTTGGTGACCTGTCCGCCAGCACCGCAGAACTCGAGCACGAGGCCGAACACCTGCGTATAGATGAAGGAGTAGTCTTCGCCGACGGTTGCGATCTTGCGGTACTTCTTTTCGTCATAAGCGTATTTGCCGAGGCCCACCTGCCACTGCGCGCCGTCCATGTTGTAGCGGAAAAAGTTCGGAGCCGGATCGACATAGGTCGTTTCCTGGGCCCCGGAGGCGGCGTTGATGAAGGTCAGTTCGGGATGGGTCTTTGCAAAGTTTTTGACCGCGATGCCTTCGTCACCAGAGAGCGGTGACAGCAGGATCTGTACCTTGTCCTGCTCGATCAGCTTGCGCACGGCTCGTACGGCGGAGTCCGGCGTTGCGTCGGTCGACGCGATGACAAATTCGAGTTCCTTGTCGCCGACCTTCTTGCCGAGGACGTTGAGGGCCGTCTGGAAGCCGCGAATGCCGTCCTCGCCGAGTACGGTGTAGGTGCCTTCGAGCGTCGCGGTGACGCCGACCTTGATCTTCTCCTGTGCGAAGGCGGTGCCTGAAAGTAACAGGCTGCTCAACGCGATCAGTCCTAGACTGCCTTTCAACATTGCTCTCCTCCCTGGGTGTTCTTGTCACTGTTTTTCACCGCGCCTTGACGCGCCCGCCGCGCGGTGCAGCGTTCGGGCAAGGCTAACGGTTCTTGAAACGGAGGCTAACCGAACTCCGATGCAGCGCACGTTCTGGAGCCGTGCGCGGCTTAACGGGCAGTCTCATTTTGAATGTTGCGTCGCGATTAACATCGCGGTGCAGCAGGCCTCAGGCTTCCCGATTTGCACCCGCCAGCCGCATGGCGGCCGCGCCTCCGTGAATAGGATCGCTCGAATGGAGGGGAAATCAATCGTAGGCGTTGGGTCATTTCGTGGCGCGCGGCACTCGCTGATTATACGTTGTGGCAGGCGATCGTCCGACCGTCCGCACCGACAGATCGAAGTTGTGGCACATCGACGAGACAGCGATCGCTGGCCATTGGACAGCGGGGCGCATACGCACAGCCGCGCGGCCGCGTGAAGAGGCTTGGCGGTTCACCCATTTCGATCGCGCCATGGATCCGTTTCGATGGATCGGGCTTCGGAATTGCCGCCACCAACGCGCGCGTATAGGGGTGGAGCGGATGATCCAGGACCGTCCGCGTCCCGGCCTGCTCCACGATCCGGCCCATATACATGACAGCAACGCGGCTGCTGATCTGCCCGATCACGCCAAGGTCGTGCGAGATGAAGAGCATCGACAGTCTCAATTGGTCACGCAGATCCATCATCAGGTTGAGCACTTGCGCCTGCACGGAAACGTCGAGGGCCGAGACCGGCTCGTCGGCGACGATGATGGACGGCGTGGGAAGAATGGCGCGTGCAATTCCGACCCGTTGCCGTTGCCCGCCACTCAGTTCGTAAGGGTAGCGAGCGGCGAAAGACGGGTTCAACCCGACGGCCGTCAAGGTGGCGGCTATGGCCGCGCTGCGCTCGGCGCGGCTCTTGAAGATGCCGCTGATGTCGGCCGCCTCCGCCACCGAATCTCCAATTGCGCGCCGCGGGTTGAGCGATGCATTGGGGTCCTGGAAAACCATCCGGACGTTCAGACGCATCTCGCGCAGGCCGGAGCGGCCGGCTCCGATCAATTCGGTTCCCTTCAAATTGATGTTGCCGCTGTCGGGCTGGACCAGCCCGACGAGGGTTCGGCCTAGCGTGGTCTTGCCGCAGCCGGATTCGCCCACGATCCCGAGGACCTCGCCTTCCGCCAGCGACAGCGATACACCATCCACCGCCTGCACCCGGTATTTCCGACCGGCTCGCCTGGCACTGAACGAGACCATCATGTCCCGGACGTCGAGGATGACATTGCCGCTCATGGCAGCCCCCCGCCGGCCAGCGGAAATGCGCAGAGCACCTCGTGTCGTTGGGAGGCCTCCAGGCGGGGAGGGGGCGCCACGCGGCACTCATCGCGCACCGCTGCGCAACGCAAGGCAAACACGCAGCCGGCAGCGACCGTACCTGGCAGCGGCGGCTGACCAGAAATGGTTGGCAGCCGGCGCGCGCCGGAGTTTCGCGACGGCATGCAATCCATCAATCCGCGGGTGTAATGATGACGCGGTGCGCCGAACAGCGCAGCGACTGAAGCGGTTTCCACGATCCGGCCGGCGTACATGACAGCGACGCGATCGGCGAGCTGCGCAATGACTCCCATGTCGTGGGTGATGAACAATATCGCCATATCCAGCCGATTGCAGAGCTCGCGCAAGAGCCCGAGAATCTGAACCTGTATGGTGACATCGAGCGCGGTGGTCGGTTCATCGGCGACCAGCACCTGTGGCCTGCAGGCCAGCGCAATCGCGATCATGACCCGCTGGCGTTGGCCTCCGGACAACTGATGCGGATACGCGGACAGCTGCATTTTGGGGTCGGGCATACGTACCAGTTCGAGCAGTTCGCGCGCACGGACCAGCGCCGCCGCGCCCGAAATTCCCTCATGCACGCGCACGGCTTCGGCGATCTGATCGCCGATCCGACGAACAGGGTTGAGTGAGGTCATCGGCTCCTGAAAGATCATTGCCATGCGGCCGTGGCCCGCTTCGACACGTTGCCAGGGCTGCAGCTGCGTTACGTCGCAGCCCTCCAACAGGACCCGCCCGGCGCGAACCCGGGGACCGGGCTGCGGCAGCAATCCCATGACCGCAAGCGAGGTCATGCTCTTTCCGCAACCGGACTCGCCGACGAGACCAAGGATCTCGCCCTTGGCCAAGCCGAAGGACACGCCCGCGACGATGTCGACCGGCGAGGTTTCCGGCCCCACTGACACCGTAAGGTCGCAAACTGTCAGCACGGCCTAACCCTTCTCACCAAAGACCTGACGGAATCGCGGATCGAGTCGATCGCGCAATGCATCGCCGACCAGGTTCAGAGAAAACGCCGTCGCCACGATCATCATGCCCGGAAAGAAGAGCAGCCACGGAGCGCGCGTGATGAAGGTCCGCGATTCCGCCAGCATATTGCCCCAGCTCGGAATGTCCGGCGGGGCGCCGAGGCCCAGGAAATCGAGTGAAGCCGCGCCGAGCTGCGCGAACGCGAAGACGAAGCTGGCCTGCACGAGAAGTGGTGAGACCAGGTTCGGCAAGATGTGCCGACTGATGAGCCATGCCGCTCCGGCGCCCATGCTGCGCGACGCCTCGACATAGGTTTCCGCGCGCAAGCGCAGTGTCAGTCCGTAGACGATCCGGGTCGTCGTCGTCATGTAGCCGATCCCGATGGCCAGGATGACGGTGGCCACACTCGGGCTCAAGATGACAATCAGGCCAAGTGCGAGAAGCAGAGTCGGGAAGGCCATCAGCACGTCGACCATGCGCATCAGCAGGTGACCCAGCCGCGGGAACAGAGCGGAAAGTACGCCGGCCGGAACGCCGGTCGCGAGAGCGAAGACGACCACGCCCGAGCCGATCAGAAGTGCCATGCGTGCTGAATGAATGGTGCGCGACAGGGTATCCCGGCCGAATTGGTCGGTGCCGAACCAGTGGGTCACGTTCGGGGGCGTCAGGCGGATCAGGGGATCGATGGCATACGGATCGTAAGGCGACAGCCAGGGTGCGAAGATCGCGGCCAGCACGGTCGCCAGAAGGACCCCGAGCCCGGCCAGCGCGATCGGACGGGCGATGAACGGCTTGAGCCACAAAATCACGCTGTTGCTGCTCATTGAAGTTCAACCCGCGGATCGAGCAGACGATAGCTCAGATCGACGATCAGATTGATCAGGAGATAAACCACGACAATAACTAGGATGACGCCCTGGATCACAGGGTAGTCTCGACGAAGGATCGACTGAACGACGAGGCGGCCGATGCCGGGCAGGGCAAAGACGGTTTCGGTCACCACCGCTTCGGACAACAGTGCGGCGAAGGTGAAGCCGAAGGCCGAGACGACCGCCAGCAGTGCATTACGCCAGATGTGGCGGCGCACGACCTGCCACGGCCGGATTCCCTTTGCACGCGCCGTGCGCACGTAGTCTTCCCGGGAGACGTCGAGCATGCTGGCGCGCGTCAGCCGCAGGATCAAAGCGGCATTCGGAGCCGCAAGCGCCAGGCTGGGGAGAACGAGATAGCGGAGATTGACGACACCACCTTCGAAGATCGACGGATAACCGGAGCTCGGAAACCAACCGAGCCAGGCGGCAAAGATCAGGATCAGATAGAGCCCGACCCAGAACGTGGGTATCGAGGCCATCAGCATCGCCCCGCCGGACAATCCCTGATCGAGCCACGTGCCGTGCCGGACCGCCGCAATCATGCCGATCGGCACGCCGATGACCGCAACCCAGATCATCGTCATGGTGGCGAGCAAGGTGCTGGTCTCGGCGCCATCGGCAATCACCGACAGCACGGGCGCCTGGAAGAAGATCGACCGCCCGAGGTCGCCCTCGAGCACATGGCCGGCCCAAGTGAGATATTGCAGGATAATCGGTTGGTCGAGACCGAGTTGGTGTCGCAAGGCGTCGATCTGGTCGGGAGTCGCGGTATCACCGAGCAGAACATAGATCGGGTCACCCGGCACGATATGGATGAACGCGAAGATGATGATGGACGCTGCCAGCAGCGTCACCGCCGTCGTTCCTGCGCGCTTGAATGCGTAAGACCACATGTGATTGGGCGCCTGATCAGCGGCAACGATGCGCGCCGGCGCCGGCGCTCGACAGTCCTCGCGGCCTCATTGCCCGTCCTTATTTCGTCGACACATTCCAGAACACGGGACCGTTGGGGTTGAGCCCCTTGAGCTTGGGAGACGCAATGTCATAGGTGTAGGCATCGCCTACTTTCATCACCGGTACCTGCTCATAGATCAGCGACTGGATCTTGTCCCATGTCGACTTGCGCGCGGCTGGATCGGTCGTGTTGATCAACTCTGCCCGAAGCGAGCCGATCTCGGGGCTGTCCCACCAGCCGGGATAGCTCGCATTCAGGAACGTGAGCAGCAGCGGGTCGGGCGCGAAGGAATGGTGGGTGACGAAGATGTCCCACTGTTCCGGCTGGCCGCGCATCTTCAGAAGGGTCGCCCAATCGACGACCATCATCTGAACATTGATGCCGGCGTCGGCCAGCTGGCGGGTGAAGACAGAGGCTTCATCATAGTGTGCCTGGTAGTTCGTCGAGACCAGCAGGCGGATCGGCGTCCCCGTGTAGTCCGCCTCCTTTGCGAGCTCCTTGGCCTTCTTCGGATCGTGCGCACTGTAATTGGAGGCGCCTTCGGTCGAGTACCAGGGTGTGCCGTTGGGAAAGATCGATCCTTCGGCATTCCACAGGTCCTTGGGACCGAAGGCGACGCGCAATGCCTGCGACTTGTCCAGCGCGGTCTGGATGGCGCGGCGGAGCTTGTAATTGTCCTTCAGGATTCCCTGCTTCGAGTTCATGAAGAAAAGGCCGAAGATCGGCGCGTTGGTACGCTGCACCTGAACCGATGGATCTTTGCTCAGGGACTCGTACAGATCGCCGGAGATCATTTCCGCGTAGTCGTAGTCGCCCGCCTGCACGCCGCTCACGCGCGTGCCGACGTCAGGCACCGGAATGAACCGTATCTTGTCGAAGCTCGCAACGCGGGCGCCGGCGAAGCCGTCCCCCTTTTCCTTGACTGGCTTGTAGCCCTCGAACCTCTCCACCTCGACATAGCGGTTCGGCCGCCACTCCACGAACTTGTAGGGTCCGGTGCCGATATAGTCCTTTTGCTCGATCGGCCGGTTTCCCGCTTTGGCGGCTATGTCTTCCGGATAGATCGCAAGGCCGCCATTGACGTCCGCAATGAGAGCCTTCCAGGCGCCGTTCGGCGCGGACAATTTCAGCGTGACTTCATACTTTCCGGTCGCCTCGACCGAGGTAGCCGCCTCCATCAGGAGCTTGCCACGCGCACCGAAACTGCCCCATCGCGTCATCGAGGCGACCACGTCCTTGGCGGTCATCTCCTTGCCGTTGTGGAAGAGGACACCTTCGCGGAGCTTGATGACGATGGTCCGACCGCCGTCTTCCGTGCGATCGCTCTCGGCCAGCATCGGACGCGGCGTATAGGTCGAGTCCAGGGCATACAGGGTCTCGAAGATGTGGCGGCCGATGACCGATGCGACGTCGGCTGTCGTCAGCATGACATCGAGCGGCGGCGGTTCTCCGATGGTGGCTTCGCGGAGCAGGGTGGCGGCATTGGCCTGCGCAATCAAAAACGACGCAGTGGCCAGCCCCATGACGCCACGCATCAAGACACTTGGACCGTATCTCATGATCGCCCTCCCGCCTTGTTGAACCGCCTGCTTCCGGTGCAGGGGATGTGCCTTTCAGCTGTTGGGCTGATGGCACGCTATTGGTTGTTCGAAAGTTACATACACAATTTGGCAATTATCAAGCGGAAAATGCTGTTCTTGATGGGGCATGCAGATATACGTTTGGTCGATGCTGAAGGTTTCTTACGGCAGCTTCTTGCCAAGGGCGCAGGTTGATCTGACCTGGGGAAGGGCGGGCAATGGCGCGTGCAAAGCGAAATCATCCGGCGAGAGCCGTTGGTACAGCGATCTCGAAGCCGTCGGGCGACGACAATGTCGTGGCCGGCGACATCATCTCCCTCATCAGGCAAAGCGCTCCAAGCCTCAGCCCCTCGGAGCAACGCGTTGCCACGGTGCTGCTGGCCGATATGGAGTTTGCCGTTCACGCCAGCAATTCCGAGTTGGCCCGTCGGGCGCGCGTCAGCGAGCCGACGGTAACCCGGTTCAGCCGCTCCGTCGGTTGTCGGGGCGTCCGCGACCTCAAGGTGAGGCTGGCTCAAGCAATGGCGGTCGGGCGGATTTACGTTGAGCTTCCCCCGCATGTCGGGACCGATCTGGCGCGCCCCGCGCTCTGGCGGTCGGTGTTTCAGGAAATTCGCCGTGCAATTGCCGCCGCCGAGGAAGGACTTCGCAAGGAAGACATCGAGAGGGCTGCCGAAGCTATCTCGCGCTGTTCGAAGCTTGCCGCGTTCGGGGTTGGGGGCGGTTCCACTCTTGCGGCGGCGGAGGTTCAGAACCGGTTCTTTCGTCTTGGGGTTGCCGTCTCGCATGCCTCCGATCCGAGCTTGATGCGGATGATCGCCGCGACCCTCGGACGGGATGATGTCGTCGTTGCCATCTCGACCACCGGTGCAGCGAACGCGGTGATCGAGGCAGCCAGTATCGCCAAGCAATACGGCGCCTTGGTCGTCGCAATTACCAAGCCGCAAAGCAGGCTGGCCTCGATCGCCGATATTGCGCTCGGCGTGCACGTGCCGGAAGCGCCCGACGCGCTCAAGCCGACGGCGTCGCGCTATGCATTTCTCGCCACCATCGATCTGCTCGCAGCGTCAACCGCCTATTGCAAGCCGCTCGAAGCCCAGGCACGCATGCGGCGGATCAAATACGAGTTGCTGAAGGGAAGCGACGGGGACGCCAAAGGGCCGCTGGGAGACTGAAAAATCTCCCAGCGGCCCGACGAGGATTTGTTCGGTGCATCGCCGCTCGCATGTGGCAACGTCCATCGCGCTCCGAAACCTGAACAGTACATGCTGCAGAAAAATCGTCCGGCAGGATACGATGTTCAGAGCCGGCTACGACGGCTATCAGCGGCAGACGTAGCTGCCATTGACCAGAACGCGGACACATCCCGTACCGACAGCGGCTGCACCAACTGCTGCGCCGCCGACGACCGCGCGCCTGGTGGTGCGCCGTGCTACGCCGGCGACTGATACGGGCGTCAAGGGCCGCCCGACCCGTGCTTCAGCCCGGCCGAGCGAGAGCGAAAGGCCTTCGTCCACCGACCAGTCCATCGAGCCGGACACTCCGAGGGCGACCACGGCAACTGCGAGTGATAATTTTGTGACCAAACCAAGCTTCATAATAGTCTCCGCCTGTGAGAGTGAATTTGGACGCTCCATGGACTGGGGCTCGGACCATTGATCAAGATCAAGGAACCGTCGAAATCGTAAGCTGGTAACCGAAGGCGAACCACCAGAACGATTCAGTCGGGTTCGGGTACATGCGTCACCCTTTTCGCCTCGTTTTTACTTCTGTATGCAGAGCGGCCTCAGTGTCTCGTCGCTGCTGCGCGCTTTCGCGTATTCCATCAGCGCCGTCCGGGCTGCTTCGCAACGCTCTGCGCTTGAAAATTCTTGTGTCGATATGACGGCGCCATTCGCGACGCCGAGCCAGCTGATGACGACCAGAACATAGGTCACGGTATCCTCCCCCTCAGCCGTCGATCTCCTGAGCTCAGATTAGCGCGACAGGCGGCTTAATGAGCGCCGCCCATCGCGCCATCATCAAGCTCTATTGGCACACGTACATGATGCCATCGCCGCCCTTCACCAACGAGCCTGGGACGCAACCGATGCCGTTGCGCGCCGCATAGTCGGTCCAGCCGCTATAGCCATAGCTCCACGGTCCGCCGAAGTAATAGGCTCGCACGGCGTACCAGGGCAGACCCTCGTTAGTGTAGTAGTGTCCGCGATAATAGGGAGTGACGTACAACCTCGTCGCCGCTTGCGCCTTGTCGAGCCCCAGCGAAACTCCGCCTTGATCGGTCCAGCCGATGGACAGCGTCGTGCCGCATACGAGCGCGGCGACGGCAACGGCAATCTTCCTTGCGCTTATCGACTTCATGGACGTTCTCCAAAAATGAACTTCAACGCCACCACACCAACGCAGCACCAGGGCTGCGGCTTGCTTTAGATCAAGGGATTCAACAAATCGCATCTGCTTCGTCTTCGATTTTACCGGGTCAAGTTCAGATCGAGTTAAGGGAATCTGGATGACGACGCTTTGACGTCCGACGAGTGCAGCCCGCCGGGTCGCATCGGAAAGCATGCTGTCACGTGGTGCACCGGCTCTCTCTTACTTGAGCCATGTATGCAATCGTGCGAACGCTTCTCGCTGGAATGCGTCAGGCAGTCGGTGACAAGCTCCGAGGCGGCATGACGCGTTTGGATCTACTCTTCATCATTTCTGCCGTTTGGTTCGCAGGCTCGTGTTGCGCCGCGACCAATTTGTTGAAGGCGAAGAATAACCGGGCGGTGATGACGCCTTTCAATTGGTGCTCATCAGGAAGCATCTCGGCGGCCAGCCGTGACCAGCTTCTTGCCTCGGCCATCCAGACCGTTTGGTTTGCCGGATCCTGGCTTGCAAGCTGCCGGCAAAGTGCTGCGCGCGAACTCAGCTCGAATTGACTCATCATCGGCCCTCCCTGCCAGAAGCTCGATGTACACGGTGAGAATTCTGCGTTGCGTGCCACACCTCTGCAATTGCCCTTCCGGTCATTGTACCAAGGGGCAGGTCACAGCCACTGACCAAGCCGTGCGATACTATGCGAGGCCGTGTTGCGATAGTTCAATTCGTTGATCTGGCTCAAGCGAAGCCGCGTTCGGACGCGGTGAATATTCGCCTGCTGCAGCGTGCGTGCGCTTACCGACGAAGCGCCGCCATGCCTCAGCAAGTGCTTCACCAGGGGCGCGCCGCGGCAGAAGCGGCGGCTCGATTTAGGCAGCCATGCCATGCAGGTTGCATTGCTTCGCCAATTCTGCCGCCGTGGCCCGTTGCTTGCCCGGCGAAGATCTGCGGCGGCAATGGCGCCGACAATGCCCATCTCACGATATCTGCTCTATGTCGGCAGTACGTTGCTCGCGATGCTCTTTGTTGTGGACGCACTGGTGCCGGATCGGCCCGCCATCCACGGTGGAGCTGCGCGCTCCGCGACCATCCGCATCCATTCCGATTGGAAATTACCCGAGCGGGTCGTTCTCGACACTAGCCTGCCGACGATTGTCGCAACCGACATCGCCAGGGTCGAGCTTGGTATCCTGCCCGGCGCCGACGTCTCACAGAGGCGCGCTCGCGAGGCCTTTGCTCAGCTAGGAGCCCCCGATGCCGAACGACCGCCAGCGCGTCCGTCGACAAAGGCGGAAGTGAAGCCGCAGCGCCAAAACAAAAGTGCGAGGAGGCACATCGAAAAAAATATCCGGCTCGTCGCGCGGCCGCCGCAATACGGCTGGTTCGGCAACCAGGTTTGGTGAGCGTCTCCTATCGTCGCATCTTCGGAGTGGGGCGCCCGCCATTGATACTATCAACGAGTGCACGTCGAGGCATTGCCCAATCAAACGTCCTTGAAGATCGGGAGTAACTGACATGAGTGAAACGTCGAGGTCTGAGCGAATCGATCGTCGCCGGGCTCTTTCGTTGCTCGGATGGGCCGCGGTACTCGGATTGGCGACCTCCGGAACGTTCCTGTTCGGAGCAGAAGCGCCGGCGCAGACGATCGGCATGGAGCGACGCCAGGAGAGGCGCGGAGCCCGCCACGAGCGGCGTCAGGAACGGCGCGCGGGCCGGACTGAACGCCGTCAGGAAAGGCGTACAGGGCGCACGGAGCGCCGTGAAGAGCGGCGCAATTAGGACGCCGACATGACCTCACCGATTATCGTTCGCCGGCAGATGTCTGCTTGATCGCGATCCGGAAGCTGGCGGATGCCGCAGACCTGGTACGTAACATTCGAGGTGCACAAGCGTGGGACCTTGCCGAAGCGGCGAAGTCCACGGGAGACACGCACATTCGAGAGCGAAGCCGAGGCGCGGGCTTTCGCGCGAGCGAAGTTCAATGAGGGATTGATCGTGTTTGCAGGCACGCTCAATCCCTTTTTGCCGCGACGGCTGATTCCCTCGAGCGATATCCCGTCCTGGATAGAGCAAGACCGAGGCGACGAGGTTGCCGGCCACGATGCCAAGCGCGACCCGGAGAAATAGGCAGCATGTCTTGGTGCTCATGCCGATGTCGCGTCGAAATGTCTTGAGTGTTGCCATTATGGCACGTGGAGTTTGTGGCGTCGCCCGTAGAGTTTCAGCTGGAAGTTGGGGGATGATTGCAGTGCAACAAGCCGCCGATCGGGCAATCAAAAGCGGCCGGCAAGGAGAGAGCATGATGAAAAGACTTCTACTAGCAACCGTTGGTCTGGTGGCGCTGTGCACGGCGGGGACCGCCATGGCTGCCGATATGGCCGTAAAGGCGCCTCCACCGGCACCGATCATTCCGATCTACAATTGGACGGGGTTCTACATCGGCGGCAATGGTGGCTGGGCGCAGAACCACAACTGCGTCGATTTCCTTGACGCGGCTGGAGTCGCCGTCGCCTCTGGCTGCCGCGATCGTTCCGGTGGTGTCATCGGTGGCCAGCTCGGTTATCGCTGGCAGGCCAGCCAGTGGGTGTTTGGTCTGGAGGCTCAGGGCGATTGGGCGGATCTCAGCAACCAGCGCGTCAGCCTGTTCAATCCGGCGCTCTCCACGCGCGCCAAAACGAGCGCCATCGGCCTCTTCACCGGCCAGATCGGCTACGCCTGGAATGCGTCACTGTTCTACGTGAAGGGTGGCGCTGCGGTAACAGACAATCGTCTCAGCGTGCTTGATACTGCGTCCGGCGCCGAGCTCGCGGCGCAAAGCGCAACCCGCTGGGGTGGTGTCATTGGTGTCGGATACGAGTATGGCTTCACCCCGAACTGGTCGGTGGGGCTCGAATACGACCATCTGTTCATGGGGCATCGGAATAATTCGTTCACGGCCGCCGATCCGCGCCTTGCCGCTTTTGTAAACGACCGGATCACCCAGGACGTGGATATGCTCACCGTGCGCTTCAACTACCGCTTCGGAGGGGCCAACCCGGTCGTCGCGAGGTACTGAACTCTCCCGGTCTGATGTCTTCAGGGGGCCGGCAGTCATGTCGGCCCTCATTTTTGTGGTCTCATCGTGCAAGCCAGTCAGCGTCTGCCGGCGCGATCGACCGGACCGCCGCGGTTGGTCGGAGTGCCGGACCGCACTGCTTCTCGTGCGGCAGCGCGCGCGACGGGACGCACTCCCAAGACGACGCCCGGTCTTGCAACGCAATGCGCGGGCTAGTCCACATATTGGCAATATACGGCCGCGTTGGCGCTTTCAGGACTCGCGAAGACGAGCCCGGGCACCAAGAGCGCGTGCTCAGGAAAATCCGGGGCAGATCTACCAGCCGGAATAGTAGCTCCGCCTCGCATAGTAGCCGCCATAACCGCCATAGCTACCGTAGGCGCTGTAGGCACTGGGCGGACAATATTCATAGCCGTATCCTCCGCCGTAAGAGGAGTATCCGCCGCCGTAGGAAGGATATGCACCATAGTAGCCGGAGCTTGCGATCGCGCCACCCACGACAGCGCCCGCAACCACCGCGCCGGCGCCCCAGCCACGGTAGCCTCGATATCCGTAACCTCTGTAGCCATATCCGGCGCCGCGATAGCCCAAACCACGATAGCCCAATCCCGCTCCGCGGTAGCCTCCGCCCCATCCGCCGCGATAACCCCAGCCTCCGTAGCGCACTTTCACCACGTCATTATCGAGCGTGGCTCTCATGGCGCCGACGTTGGTCGGCAAGGGCGCTGCTTCGCTTCCGGCTACAGAAATCATGGTGGTCGCGACAGTAAGAATTGCTGGAAATGCTCCTTTGATGAACCTCATCATATCCTCCACTGGTTTAAATCTCGACTGACCGGCGAGAGAAGAATTCCGTCACGCCGGCGGCACGACCGCGCACATGAAATGTTTGCGGTCGTTACCGGCTTGGCCTTGATTTGAATCAACGAGCGAGCTTGGAGGCCGTGAGCGGCTCCGGCCGGTCACGGGCCCGCTTGCCCGAGGCGCGGCACCAGATGGATCGTCCTTAGGTCGCAGAGCGCGGCGGGCTTGAAGAACCTGCGAATATAGCGAACATTAATCGCAACGGCTCGATCTGCATATCGTCGACACTTGCATAGTGGAGCGGCCTGATGATCACAGTTCCGGAACTGGTGTCGCAAGCTCTGGGCGCGTTTCTGACGACGGAAACCAAGGACCGGTTCGGCGCCTCGCATGCCGGCCTGACCGAATTGCTTCCATTTGCAGCCAAGCTCACGATGGAGTGCATCGGCAACAGCGATGCTCTCTATCACAACATCGAGCATACGTTGCTCGTGACCCTTGCCGGGCACGATATCCTGACAGGCCGCGCGCTGCTCCGGCCCACCACGGCAAACGACTATGCGAATTTCATTCTGGCGTGCCTTGCCCACGACATCGGATACGTCCGCGGCGTCGTTCAGGGCGATGAGGACGATCTGTTCATCGCGGACGTCACCGGCAACACGGTTCGTCTGCCGCGAGGATCGTCCGATGCGGCTCTCGCGCCATACCATGTCGATCGGTCGAAACTGTTCGTGCTGGAACGGTTGGATTCCGTCGAGCAGGTGGATGCCGATCGGGTCGCTCGGGCGATCGAATATACCCGGTTTCCTTACACGATGTCTTCGAATGACAGCCTCATTGAAGAGGAGGGATTGCTGTTGCGGGCCGCCGATCTCATCGGTCAGCTCGGCGATCCCAACTATCTGAAGAAGTCCAACGCGCTGTTCTACGAGTTCGAGGAGATCGGCCTCAACAAGACCTTGGGCTACGCGACGCCAGCGGACATTGTTTACAAATATCCACAATTCTATTGGAGTAACGTAGCTCCCCAGATCCAACCGGCGATACGTTATCTCAACGTGACGTCTCGAGGCCGGCAATGGATAGCGAGTCTCTACGGCAACGTATTTCGGGCCGAGCGTGAGCTGACTCTCTCCGGACCGCAGCCCTAGACCGGACCACAGCCCTAGAAGAGGCTCGACGCTTGATCTGGATCAAGCGTGCGGCGTGAGAGCAGGGGCTAGTTCGCCTCAGCATGCGCGGCATGACTGAAGGCGCGTCCGTGAAAACACTCCGTCAGATATTCTCTGGAGACGAGATCATCCAGCTTTTGATCCGGCTCGGATTGCTCGGGCTGCTGCTCGTCTGGGCGCTCCTCCTGGTCCGTCCATTCATCCCCATATTGGCCTGGAGTGTCGTGCTTGCTGCTGCGCTGAACCCGGTTTTTCGGCGCCTCAGCGACATTCTCGGTGGGCGGCCGAAGCTTGCGGCGACGATTCTCACGCTCGTCAACCTGGCTGTGGTGATCGGACCGGCGACCTGGCTGGGCATGGGCGCGGTCGACGGGATCACCGATCTTGCCGCCCAGGTGACGGCCGGTGAATTGCATGTGCCTTCGCCGCCGCAGTCGCTCAAGGAGTGGCCAGTCATCGGGCCTCAGCTCTTCGATCTCTGGGATCAGGCGACGACCAACCTCCGGTCGCTCTTGCGCGCGGTCGTGCCCTATTTGAAGCCATTCGCGACCACCTTGCTTGGGTTTGCCGGCAATGCCGGTGTGGGAACGGTCAAGTTTCTGCTGTCGGTGGCGGTGGCCGGCGTGCTGTTTCCGTATGGACCTCAGCTCGTGGCCGCAGGGCGCAGCTTTCTGTCGCGCATCGTGCCGGACCAAAGCGAGCATTTTTTGGACTTGGCGGGAGCCACGATCCGTGCGGTGGCTCAAGGCGTGATCGGCGTTGCTATCATCCAAGCCTTGCTGGCGGGAATAGGTTTCAAGCTCGCCGGCATCGCCAGCGCGGGCCTTCTTGCCTTCGTGGTGCTGTTGCTGTCGATCGTGCAGATCGGCGGGACCATCGTCATCCTGCCGGTTATCATCTGGATCTGGACCGACAAGGAATTTCCGATCGCGCTCCTGCTGACGGTGTTTCTCGTGATCGTGTCGGTGCTCGACAATATCCTGAAACCGCTTGTCATGGGCCGCGGCCTGACCACGCCGGCGCTCGTGATCCTGATCGGGGTGATCGGAGGAACCCTCTTCCATGGGATCATCGGCCTCTTCATCGGACCTATCATTCTATCTGTGGTCTGGGAGCTGACGGTGGCCTGGATTCGTACCGAACGTGCTGTGCCGGCGAAACTGGCGATCGAGCGTTGACGCATATCAATTCGACTGAGCCTTTCAGGCAAAGCGATACGACAACGAGGTCGGAACGTGGTGGTGGAAATATCTGGCCCGCCTGGTCCCCTTGCTGTGGCCGCCGGTATTGATGCAGGACTTCGGCATGCTCCAACGAGTGCGACGTGAGCGCCATGGATACCATTCTTGTCATCAATGCCGGCTCTTCCCACCTCAGATTCCGTATTTATTCGGTCGAAGGAGAAGGAAGCCTACGGCAGCAGATCAAGGGGCGGATCGACGGGATCGGACGTTGCCCGCGACTGCAGGCGAGCAGCGCCGGTGGCGATCCGCTTGCCAATCGCGCCTATCCGATCGAAGCAGTGCGGGATATTCCGGCCGCACTGAACATTGCAGGCGCCTGGTTGCGGGATGAGCTTCATATCAGCCCCATCGCTGTCGGGCACCGCGTCGTTCACGGCGGTGCGGAGCATGACCGGCCGGTCCTGATTGATCAGGGGATGCTGGCTCGCCTGGAAGGACTGACGGCGTTGGCGCCGCTTCATCTACCGCACAATCTGGCGCCCATACGAGCGATCCTGGCTGACTTCCCGACGCTTCCGCAGGTCGCCTGCTTCGAGACCGCATTTCATCGAACCCATGCTGCGGTGGCCGACCACTACGCGATCCCTCGTGGGCTTCATGCCGAGGGCGTACCGCGCTATGGATTTCATGGCCTTTCCTACGAATACATCGCGAAGACCTTGCTGAGGGTTGCGCCGGAAATCGCGATGGGACGCGTGATCGTCGCGCATCTCGAGAGCGGGGCATCAATGTGCGCGCTCGATGGAGGGCGGAGCGTCGAAAGCACCATGGGCTTCACCGCGATTGACGAACTGCCGATGGAAGCGCGACCAGGGCAGATCGACGCGGGAGTTGTGCTTTATCTCATCTCGGAGAAGGGAATGGCAGCGTCCAGAGTGCAGGAGCTTCTCCACGGAGATTGCGGGCTGAACGGCCTCTCGGGCCTCAGCTGCGATATGCGTCAGCTCGAGGCAAGTAAAGACGTCAACGCGAAATTTGCGATCGACTATTTCGTTCACTGGGTCAGCCTTAACGCTGGTATGCTCGCAGCTGCGTTGCAGGGGCTCGATGCGTTCGTCTTCACCGCCGGGATCGGCGAAAGCTCCGCGTCGATCCGTTTGCGCGTGGCGGAGCGGCTCGCATGGCTCGGTGTCAAGCTTGATGTGGCGCAGAACGCGCGGCAATCGCAGTTGATATCGTCTGCCGCGAGCCGCATTCCGGTTTACGTCTTGCCGTCCGACGTGGATCTTATGATCGCGAGACACACGTTGGCGCTGCTAATGAACAGCAGCTCGACAGCATCAAAGGGGGCGTCGTGATCGGTTCCCCTTGATCGGGGTTGCGGTCAAGCGTCAACGGGGTCCCGTGGTCGGCGCTTGCGGAATCATCGGACGGCTTCTTCGATGTCGGCACCAGGAGTGCATATTGGCGGTTCAATTCCTGCTCGGTACCTTGATCAGCGTGATCAACATCATGATTCACGCGCTGGTGACCGTTGCGGCCATCGACATCGCCCGTACCGCCGGATTGAAGCATACGGCGCGGCCGCGGTCGCACCTGATGGCCGTGATGGTCATCACTGCTGTCATTTTGATGGTCGCGCACGTCGTCGAGGTTCTCATTTGGGCGCTCGCCTATGCGGCGGTCGGCGCGGCGCCTCCGGGAAGCGATCTGCTATATTTCACCTTCGTGAACTACACCACGCTCGGCTATGGGGACATCACGCCCGTGGCGGGCTGGCGGCTGACCGGACCTATGACCGCCATGAACGGCATCCTGATGTTTGGTTGGTCGACCGCGGTTCTTTTCGAGGTCCTGCGCAAGACGGTTGAACATCTCGCGGCGATTGCGGCGCCTAAGTCTAGTTCTGGAGATCGAGGCTAGCGAGCTTCAGCCGGTCCAGCAGCACGATCTGGCGCTGGGTATTTCCGACGAAGCCGAGGATACCGAGTTCATGCAACCGCGATAATGCGCGGGAGACGGTTTCCAGCGTTAATCCGAGATAGTCGGCGATATCGCGCCGCGACATCGGCAGCGCCATGATCCCGGCGGCTGTCAGCCGCTTGTCCATCTCGATCAGGAAGGCTGCGACCCGCTCCAGCGACGTCTTGCGGCCGAGCAGCAGCATGTGGTCTTCCGCATGCTGAAGGTTGGTCGTGGTCATGCTCAGCAGGTTGCGAGCCACCACGGCGTCGTCCTGCGCGACCAGCTCGAGACTTTGGCGCCTCACCAGGCGAACCGTGGTATCGACGATCGCTTCCGTCGTGAACCTGTGCGCACTGCCGTTTTCCAGCCCGAAGATATCGCCCGCAAGATGAAATGCGCCGATCTGGCGGCGGCCGTCCGACAGCAGCTTGTAGCTCCGCACAGCGCCGTTCTTCACCTGATAGACGTACTCTGCGGGCTCCTTTTCGCCGTAGACTTCGGAGCCCTTCTTATAGGTAAACTCGTTTAAACTGATGATCGGGTTTGAATCGGTGTTTAACCCTAGCTCGCGGAGCGAATGAAGCCGCGAGGAGGCGTCGGCAGCGGTGCGAACGAACATGGCCAACTCCCGAACTGATGGTGACGCGGTATTTCCATCGCGGGAATAAGGAGCCGCCGAAAATCCGCTTCCCGCGAAGGTTGTTTAGGCGATAATTGGGGTTTTCAACCATTGTCTGTAGGTGCATTGTACCAAGGTACAGGAGGGGTTCGATGCGCTGACTGAGAACCCGTCAGAGTGTCTGTCAGATGGTGCGGCAATATGCCGAAAACGGACGCTTCGTTCCCGATTGCAGCATCCTAGTTGGGCTGCTTTGCTTAGGCATCAACGGCACGTCTGGTCTTTCTGCATTTGAAGTACCCATCGAGGGGAAAAAACTTGTCCGGCTTCGTATATGTCGTGGACGACGACGCATCCTTTCGGATGGCGATTCAGCGTCGGCTCAAACTGGCTGGGTATGAAGTTGTGACCTACGCGTCTGCCCAGCAGCTGCTGGATGATCCGCCAGGGGCCGACCATCCGGGATGTATCTTGCTCGATGTGCAGCTTCCGGGCCTGAGCGGGCCGGAGTTGCAAGCCTCGCTCGTCCAATGCCATTCGCCGCTGCCCATCGTCTTTCTGACCGGACATGCGGATACCGCGACGACGGTCCGTGCAATCAAGGCCGGCGCAGAGGATTTTCTGACCAAGCCGGTGTCGTCGGAACAGTTGATCGATGCGATTGAGCGGGCAATGGCTCAACAGGAGGTGGCGCGGAGCCAACAAAGCAAGCTCGATTCGGTACGTTCTCGCTTGAGGTCTCTATCGCGACGCGAGCGACAGGTCTTCGACCTGATCGTGCGCGGGAAGATCAACAAGCAGATCGCTTACGAGCTTGGAACGACCGAACGCACGGTGAAGGCGCACCGCCACCAAGTGATGACAAAGATGCAGGTACTATCGTTTGCCGAATTGGTGTCCGCTGCCGAGCGGCTCGGCCTGCTGGATTCGGCAAAGGTGTGACGCAGGCCGGTTTTCGTGCGCTTCGTCAGGTCTGCGATCAGACCTGTACGATGGGACAATATGAAATGTTATTGACATAATTCGCCCTGGGCCGCCTACATACCGGCGTCGTTAGCCGTCAGATTAGCGCAGGAACCTTTGCCGCGTAGCGTCGTTGCGACGCGAGTGCCAGGTTTCCAATCAGAAAGACGGGCCCATTGTTTGCACGTAAGCCGATTTACGTCGTGGATGATGATTTATCGATGCGCCGAAGCTTGGAGCGGTTGCTTCGAAAGCATGGGTTTGAAGCGGTTGCTTTTGATTCCGCCGCTGCGCTGCTTCGTTATGGCTGCATCGAAGAGGCGTGCTGCATCGTTCTGGATATCAATCTGAACGGAGAGTCGGGTATCTCACTCCGCGGCAGGCTCGCGAGCGAGTGTGCCAGTGTCCCGATCATCTATATTACCGGCAACGACTGCCAGGCAAATCAGGCTGCCGCGATTCAGTCCGGGTGCGCCGCCTATCTGGCCAAGCCCTTTGCAGCAAGCGCACTCATCGACTCCATTGAACGCGCCTGCGCCGAGCATGGCTGAAGCCGCCGCTGCTCACTCGTCGATGTCCTGCTCCAGAGTCTGTGCGGGCGCGCCGTTGTGAGCCGAGCCGAACTGTGCCAGCGGCAACGATGTCGTCAGAGACAGAAGGTTGGAATCGGTGACCTCGAGCACCAGAGTCTTGCCGGCTTCCATGTCCTCGATGAACCTGGGATCGGCGGCGTCTGCGGCGATACAGGTATTGGTCAGGCACCAGGTGTAGGGCAACGATCTGGAAGTTCCCTGATCGACGGTCAGCTTGGCAGGCCGTTGCAGATACATCCCGACGGGGACAAACACTTGCAGCCGGGCAGTGCGGTCGCCGTCGCGCTCGATCAGGTCCACGCGCACCGCCATCTGGCCCGTTGCAAACTTGCCGGTGATCGAGGTCCGGCACAGCATCGGCGCACCGCCGGGCTTGACGCAAAGCTTCCGCCAGTCGCTATAGGTGATGTCCTTGGCTTCGCGCTGTCCGCGAGGCGCGATTTCGGCGGACTTTGCCTCTGGAGCCGGCTTGGGCGCGACTGCATTCTGCGCCGAAGCTGGTCCGGCAAGAGCCGCCGCGAACAATATCGACACGCAGACGAGCGCACGCCCAGACGAAAGCACTGAAGTTGTGTCAATCATGTTCTGCCTCCACGTCAGCCTCTGCGGCTATTTCTGCGCGTCAAGAAATCGTTCGACGAGCGGTGACCACATCGGGATCGTGTCGGGCGAGCCGATGAAGAAATGTCCTTCGCTGCCGAAGGGCGGCATCAGATGATATTCGGCCCTGCCGCCGGCCGCGGTGAAGGCCTCATGCATGCGCTTCGATAGGGCAGGGCCGAAGAACGTGTCGTTCTCGATATAGAACCACAGCATTGGCACCCGCGACGTCCGGCCGAAATCGGCGGTCGCTTCGACCAGCTTGTCCGGTGCGCAATTGTTATTGGGTTTGCCATCGACGCGGCCGCCGCGTCCTGCGGCGAAGGTGATGATCGCCTTGACCTGCGGAGGGTTTGCGCTCGAGAGCGCAATGGAAGCCCAGCCGCCTGCGGACTGTCCGATGACGATCACGTCCTTCGGCAGAACGCGCTTCTCGGCCACCATGTAGTCGATGATCCAGAGATCGACTTGTGCCACCGCACGCCCGGCGTCGTGGAAGTTCGGATTGGTGCAGCTTCCGACCTTGGAGAAGAAGGGCCCGTAAAGACCGTGCTCGGGAATATCGATGGCGGCCGCGCCGTAGCCGGTTCCGACCGGCGCTACGACGAAATAGCCGCGGCTGGCGAACCACTTCGCGGCATTGCGGAATTCCACCAGCGGGAAAAAGCTTCGGTCGACCGCTTTGAGCGAGACGCCATGGTTCATGATCGCCAGCGGGAAGGGGCCATCGCCGACCGGCCGCACCACATAGGCAAACATCGGCAGCGGGAGCGGCAGGGCCCAGACCTCTTCCTGGATCCGAACATTGTCGTCGGCGCGCACAGGGGCAAGAAAGCAGGCCAGGATGCTCAGTGCTCCCGCCAGGTAGGTCACTGTTGAAGCATGCCGCAAATTCACGTGCGCCTCCTTCAACCGGCGAAAGTGCTGGCCACGATGATCGGGCCAAGCACAGTCAGCACAACGTTGCCGACCGCGTAGGGCACAGCGACCCCAAGCACCGGCGTTTGGCTTTCTGCAACTTCGCAGGCCCCGGTCACCGCGGCGTCGACAGTCATGGCGCCGGCCAGCGCGCCGCAAATGATGACCGGGTTCATGCGGAGCACGCGATGGGCAAACAGGGTCGTCACGATCAGCGGCACCAGCGTAACGACCAGGCCCATGCCCACCAGCAGCATGCCGTGCGACTGGATTGCGACCCAGGCCGCGTGGCCGTTGCCGAGCCCGATCGCGGCGATAAAGCCGCCGAGCCCGAGGTCGCTCAGCGTTTGCTGCGCGGCGGGCGGCATTGCACCCATCGTCGGCCGGCGCGAGCGCAGCCAGCCGCAGAAAAGTCCCGCTATCAAGGCACCGCCGCCGCCGCCCAGAGTCAGAGGCACTGAACCGATCTTGACGCTCGCGAGGCCGGCGAGCAGACCTATGGCAATGCCTGCGGCAAGGAATGCGATGTCGGTGCGGTCTTCGGAGCTCAGGATCTGTCCAACCTGCGAGGCGGCGCGCTCGATGTTGCGGGTGCTGCCGACCAGCGTCATGACATCACCGACATAGACGCGGGTGTCCGCGCTCAACGGGACCTCGCGTCCCATCCGCGTCAGGGTGCGCAGGAACACGCCGCGCGCGGCGTCGCCGACGCGTTCAGCCATGTCCTTGACGGAGCGGCCATGGAGCTTGCGATTGTCGACGAGGACGTCGACCACGTTGCCTGGAAGAGCCTTCAGGATCTCGTCGGCGTCGATTTCTGTGCCAACAATCGGCTTTGCAGCGACGATGGCGGCGGTGCGGCCTGCGATAACGATGTCGTCGTTCGCTTCAAGAACGGTGTCGCGATGCGGTTCGACGTCAGCGCCCTGGCGCACGATCCGCTCGATCACGCTGCGGCTGCCGATCTGGTCTTCGACGGCGCCGACGGTCCGTCCCGCCGCTGCCGACACCCGGTACGCGCGCGCCTGGAACTTTCGATAATGCAGATTTTCGGTCTGCGGCGGGTTGCCACCCGACAGCTCCGCCTCGAGCTTTGCAGCTTCCGCTTTCAAATCGATCCGCATCAATTTCGGCGCGACGAACGGCACGTACAGGAGCGTGAGGATATAGCCGAGCACGTAGGTGATGGCGTAGCCGGCCGCGATATTGGCGTCCTGCTGCTGCAGCAACTCTTTGGGGAGTCCGAGCTGAGCTAGTGCGCCAGATGCGGTGCCGATGACCGACGACTGTGTCAGGGCTCCCGCAGCAAGACCGGAAGCGGTGCCGGGACCGAGCGCGAACACATGGGCAAATACGAGAACGATGACGAGGCCGGTGCCGCCAAGCACGAGTGCGAGCGCAACCTGCGCCAGGGTCCGGATGCTCAACGAGGCAAAGAACTCGGGTCCGGACCGGTAGCCGATCGTGAACACGAACAGGCTGAAGAGGATGACCCTGAGCAAGGACGGAAACGTGAAGGTGCCAAGCTGCCCGATCAGGACGGCAACGATGAGCGTGCAGGCCGTGGTGCCGATCGAAAAACCGCGGATTCTGACGCGGCCAAGAATGGTGCCCAGCGCAACCGACAGCAGCAGGAAAATTTCCGGAGCGGCGGAGATGATCCATCTGACCGTGCTCATGGCGCATGCCCTCCAGCGATTTGTGCTAAATCTGGTTCGTCAAACCTGGCGATGCTTGATTCAGATCAACCCCTGCCGGGGGTTAACCCGCTCCGTGTTGAGCCGCAGGATTTGACGTGGGGACCTGAGCACGATGGATACCGCCGTTGCTTCGTCGATACGCCGCGACGAAACGGCGCCGATTGCGCTGCTGCTTGCCTTCGCCGGCGGCTATATCGACGCCTATACGTGGATCATCCACGGCGTGATGGCCAATGCCCAGACCGCAAACCTTGTGCTGTTGTGGGTTTATGGCTCGATCGGAAATTGGACGAAGGCGCTGCACTTCGTCCCGCCGATCCTTGCATTCGCCGCCGGTATTCTGGTCGCTGCATGGCTGCGCCGGGCGACCGGAGGGCGCGCCAGCGCGATCGGTACACTGATCGAAATCCTGCTGCTGGTCACCATCGCCATCCTGCACAATCGCCTGCCGGATCTCGCGGGAACGCTTGGCATTTCCTTCGTCGCCGCCGTACAGAGCGCGGTCTTCACGAGGGTCGAGGGCGCGCTCTACAGCTCCGTCATGATCACGGGCAACATGCGGCAGGCGATTGAAGGGCTGTTCGCTGCGGCCTCCGGCAATGGGACGCTCCGTCCCCCCGGCATTTTCGCCACCTTATGCGTCGCCTTTGGTCTAGGGGCGGCTGTGGGCGCCTTCGCGACCAAGCAAATCCCGAATCTGGCGCTCGGTCTTCCCGTGATCGCACTGCTGGTCGTGCTGTTGCTCTGCGAAGTCTCAAGCGAGGAGGGCAGGCTCTGATGTCTTCCGGGCGGAAATGGCGCTGGATCTTCCTGTTTCCGCCCGCAACCTGGTTGGCGCGGTATCACCGCGCCTGGCTGCGTTCGGACGCCATCGCCGGCATCACGCTCGCGGCCTACGCCATTCCGGTGTCGCTGGCCTATGCCACGCTGGCGGGCCTGCCGCCCCAAATCGGCATCTACGGCTACATGCTCGGCGGCGTCGGCTATGCGCTGCTGGGGTCGTCGCGCCAGCTTGCAATCGGTCCGACCTCGGCGATCTCGCTGATGATTGCGGCGACCGTCGGGACGCTGGCCGGCGGAGACGCGGCGAAATACGCCGAGATCGCGAGCCTAGCCGCCTGTGCGGTAGCGCTGCTTTGTCTGATCGCGTGGCTGTTCAAGCTCAGCGTTCTCGTCCGCCTGGTGAGCGACAGTATCCTGGTCGGTTTCAAGGCCGGTGCGGGACTCACCATCATGATGAGCCAGTTGCCGAGCCTGTTCGGCGTCGCCGGAGGCGGTCACAATTTCTTCGATCGCGCCATCAAGCTCGCCGGCCAGCTCGGCGGCGTCAATTGGCTGGTTCTGGCGATCGGAGCCATCGCGCTCTTGTTCCTGCTGGTGGGAGAGCGGCGGCTGCCGGGAAGGCCGGTCGGGCTCACGATCATGGCGCTATCGATCATGCTGGCGACACTGCTTGGCTTTCCGTCGCGTGGCGTGCCGGTGACCGGCAAAATTCCGGAGGGATTGCCGGCGTTTGGATTACCCAGCTTTGGTCTATTGGAGCCCGACGAGCTCTTCCCGCTGGCCGCGGGATGCGTGCTGCTGGCCTATATCGAAGGCGTCTCCGCCGCACGCAGCTTTGCTGCCAAGCACGGCTATGCCCTCGATGTCCGGCAGGAGCTTTTGGGGCTCGGCGCGGCGAACCTCGTCACCGCCTTCGGCCACGGCTATCCCGTGGCCGGCGGGCTGTCGCAGTCTGCGGTCAACGACAATGCCGGGGCGCGCACGCCGTTGGCCCTGGTGATCTGCTCGGCGGCGCTTGCGCTGTGCCTGCTGTTCTTCACGGGGCTTTTGACGAACCTGCCCAAGGCGGTCCTGGCGGCGATCGTTTTTGCCG
Source organism: Bradyrhizobium sp. MI1.10 (assembly GCF_055811035.1). NCBI lineage: Bacteria > Pseudomonadati > Pseudomonadota > Alphaproteobacteria > Hyphomicrobiales > Nitrobacteraceae > Bradyrhizobium > Bradyrhizobium sp. MI1.10. The sequence continues at coordinate 65,719 of NZ_JBVVPN010000026.1, read as the reverse complement.
CCGTCTACAGGCTGGTGGACATCCGCGCGCTGTTGCGAATGTGGCAAGTCAGCCGCATCGACTTTTATGCTGCGGCGATTGCCCTCCTGTCAGTGTTGCTCCTGGGCATCCTGCAGGGCGTCTTGCTGGCGGCCGTCGCGTCGATCTTCCTGCTCCTGGCGCGAGCCTCGCGTCCGAATGTTGCTTTCCTCGGCCGGCTGCCCGGTACCGGCCGCTATTCCGACAATGCGAGGCACGAGGGCGTCGAGCCATTGGTCGGCATCATCGCGTTTCGACCCGAAGCCTCGCTGCTCTACATCAATGCCGAAACGATCCTGGAGACAGTGTTAGGCACCTTGCCGCTGTCGGCCGGCGTCAAGCTCGTTGTCTGTGATCTGTCGGCCGCGCCCTACATCGATCTGGCCGGCGCGCGCATGCTGCACGATCTCTATGACGAACTCGCCTCCCGGAATATCACCTTCCGCATCGTCGGCGCGCACGCACAATTACGCGATCTGCTGCGGGCTGAAGGCTTGGCGGAAAAGACCGACAGCAGGACGTGGCTTCGTTCGGTTGACAGCGTACTCGGGGAAACCATGACCGGGCAATCATCTGATCCCAATCCATAAGATACGCCCGACCTATGGGCGGGCCGGCTCTGACGCGATCTCACCATCATCCTCAATCGGTCACGCGGTAGCGCCTTGGACGATGTCCGCATCGCAAATTGTTCCGGGCCTCTTCAAGGCGCTCGACCCTTGACTTGGATCAATGGGCCGAGGGGAGCGGGCATCACGATCCCGGCCGAGACGTCGCAAAGATCCGGAGAGAGACATGTCCAAGGACGCCAAGGCTACAGAAAAGCGCATCGATCAGTTCATTTCCGGGCCCGGCGGACGGGCGGATGATTGGCGCGATCTGGTGGAGGCAGCGAAGGCATGGGCGCGCGGCGGTGACCGCACGAAGTACGATGCGGCGCTGGCGGATCTCTCCGTGATAGAGGAGTTTCACGGCTATCCGGGGCTGCAGTTGATGGCGGCTTTGCGGGAAGCGGCCTCGGCCGGGGATGCGGCGGGTTCACTTGCTCTCGCGACGCGCATCACGCAGGCGTTGATGACGAGATCTTTCCGCCAGCTTGCCGGCGACTGGAATGCCAAGGACGACGGCAACGGTGATGCGCCCGAGCTTGTGCCGTCAACTTTCGGATCGCATGAGGGCCATCGACCCTATTTCGAGACACTGATCGTCACCGGCCTTTCGTCCAACCATTGGCCGGCGCTCGCCGCCGAATGGCGCAAGTTGCGCCGTCCGGTCGATTCTTTCGTCTATGAGCCGGTGATCGTCGGTAGTCTTGAAGACGCCTTCTGCGCGACGATGCTCAACCCCAATATCGCCGCCGTCGTCATCAACGAAGGGTTCGGCCTGCGCTCGCGCCACGGTGCGCCGATACTCCGCACCATGACCGCCGCCGCGGGCATCAATGACGAGGCGGACGCGTCCGCGCTCCGGCTGGCGCACGTCATCAAGCGGGTCCGTCCCGAGCTCGACATCTACCTGATGTCGAATCGCGACGTGGAGGCAATGGCGGGGAACCCCGAAGCCAATGTGGTTCGGCGGATATTTTACTCCATCGAAGAGCTCCTCGAGCTGCATCTCTCCATCCTCGAAGGGATCCAGGATCGCTTCGACACACCGTTCTTCGACAATCTCAAGAAATACGCGCAACGCCCGATCGGGACGTTTCATGCGCTACCGATCGCTCGCGGCAAATCTGTCTTCAGGTCGGACTGGATCCGCGATATGGGCGAATTCTACGGGCTGAACCTGTTCCTGGCCGAGAGCAGCGCGACCACCGGCGGCCTCGACAGTTTGCTGGAGCCGACAGGCACCATCAAGAGAGCGCAAGATAAGGCGGCACGCGCGCTCGGCGCCGATCGCGTGTTCTTCGTGACCAACGGCACCTCGACATCCAACAAGATGGCGGTGCAGGCGCTGCTCGGGCCAGGCGACATCGCGATCGTGGATCGTAACTGCCACAAGTCGCACCATTACGGCATGGTTCTGGCCGGTGCTCAGCCCATCTACGTCGAAGCGTTCCCGATGACCGAATATTCGATGTATGGCGCGGTGCCGCTGAAGACCATCAAGCAGGCCCTGCTGAATGCCAGAGCCGACGGCCGCCTGGACCGCGTCAAGATGCTTGACCTGACCAACTGCACCTTCGACGGCCACATCTACAACACCCGCCGGGTGATGGAGGAATGTCTCGCGATCAAGCCAGATTTGATCTTCCTGTGGGACGAAGCCTGGTTCGGCTTCGCGCGCTTCTCTCCGTTCCTGCGGCGACGGACCGCGATGGGCGCCGCCAACGAGATCGAGACCTGGATGCATGATCCGAAATCGGTCGCGGCTTACGAGAAGCAGCAGGCCGACCTCGGCAAGACCCCCTCGGACGAGGTGCTGCTCAAGACTCGTCTGATCCCGGATCCGCGTCAGATCCGCCTGCGCGTCTACCAAACCAACTCGACCCACAAGTCGATGTCGGCGATCCGGCAGGGCTCGATGCTGTCGGTCAAGGACGTCGAATTCCACACCGTCGAGCAGCAGTTCAAGGAGGCGGTGTTCACGCACGCGTCGACCAGCCCGAACCAGCAGCTCATCGCCAGCCTCGATGTCTCGCGGCGCCAGATGGAGCTTGAGGGCTACGGTCTCGTCGCCAACGCGATCGAAATTGCGTTCGCGATCCGCAAAGCGGTCAACAGCAATCCGCTGATCTCGAAATACTTCCGGATTCTCGGTGCGGACGCGATGGTGCCGGCGCAATATCGCCAGAGCGGCTTCACCGACTATCTCGCAACAGGCATGAACTGGGCGAGCGTCCTGAAGAGCCTGGACGACGACGAGTTCTGCCTCGACCCGACCCGGATGACGTTGGTCTGCGGCACCGCCGGCTACGACGGTACGCAGTTCAAGGGCATCCTGGCCAACGACTACAACATCCAGATCAACAAGACATCGCGCAATTCTGTGTTGTTCCAGTCGAACATCAACAATACCCGCAGCGACGTCGCGCATCTGGTGAGGGTGCTGGCCGAGATCGCGGGAGAGGTCGACCGCGGGTTGGTTCAGGGCGGCGCCAATGCGAAGAAGACCTTCGAGGCGCGCGTCAAGAGCCTGATGACCGATGTGCCCGACTTGCCGAACTTCTCGCAGTTCCACGACAGTTTCCGTGGCGATGCCGGCACCAGGACCAACGAGGGCGACATTCGTAGCGGCTTCTACTCGGCCTATGACGCAGCGGGATGCGAATATATCCGGCTCGGCGATTCCGAGATCGACCGTCGTCTCAAGGCCGGTCCCGACCTCGTCTCCGCCAGTTTCGTGATCCCGTATCCGCCGGGCTTCCCGATCATGGTGCCGGGGCAGGTCATCACCCAGGAAACCATCGACTTCATGCGCAAGCTCGATGTGAAGGAAATCCACGGCTACGACGCCAAGGAAGGGCTGAAGCTCGTACGTGCCGAAGCCCTGGCGAAGATTGGGCGGCCCAAGCCCGGCGCCGCGCCGAAGCTGAAGGCGGCATCGTAATAAAGGGGACGGATATGCAGAGCTTTTTCACGTTCTTGCAGCAGAACCCGTTTCTGTTGCTGTTCTTCGTCGTTGGGCTCGCCGTCTGGATCGGCCGGGCCAGCATCAAGGGTTACGGCCTCGGCATGGTCGCCGGCGCCATCGTGGTGGGCGCAGCCCTTTCGGTTTGGGCGTCGGTCTACGGCGTGAAGCTTGAGCTGAACGCGTTCGCCAAGAGCCTGTTCTACTATTTGTTCATGTATGGCGTCGGCTTACGTGTGGGACCGTCCTTCATCAACAGCCTGAAGGGCGATGGTCTCAAGTTCTGCATCCTGGCGCTGGTGTCGAGCGTTCTCGGTCTTGCGCTTGTCGTTATGCTTTCGAAGCTCTTTGCGCTGCCGATCGGCGCTGCCGGCGGCATGCTGGCGGGATCGCAGACCATGTCGGCCGCGATTGGCTCGGCTGAGCAGGCCATCACCTCGGGCGTCGTGAAGCTTCCCGAAGGCATGAAGCCCGAAGACGCGTCGGGCATGATCGCGCTGTCCTACGGCATCACTTATATCTGGGGCACCGTTGGCATCATCCTAATCTGCAAATATCTGCCGCGCTGGTGGGGCGTCGACGCCAAGGCCGCAGCCAAGCAGTACGAGCAGGAGTTTGGCGTCAAGGACCTCGAGGGTGGTGGCCTGACCGGTTACCGGCAGTTCGGCCTGCGTGCCTACCGGCTGGATAATCCGGCCCAGGTCGGCATGAGCATTGCCAAATTCCGCACGATGAATCCCGAATACCGCATCGTCAATGTGGCGCGCCGAGGAGAACCGCTGGGTGCCGACCCCGAACTCGTTCTGCAAAAGGGCGACGTCGTCGCGCTCGGCGGCTCGACCGAGCATCTCACCGACAAGATGGGCCTGCTCGGTCCGGAGGTTGCCGACGCCAAGGCACTCGGTATTCCCATGGATCAGGCGGACATCCTCGTCACCAACAAGGAGATGGCCGGACGGACCTTTGAATCCTTCCGCGATACGGCCATCGCCGGCCAGCTGCAGGTCACCAAGGTGGAACGTGGCGGCGTGCAGATTCCGGCCGGTCTCAAGACCGAGTTGCAGCGGATGGACATCGTCTCGGTGGTCGGCATCAAGTCGGCTGTCAACGAGCTCGGCGACATGTGGGGACGCATTGCGCGGACCAACACCTCGACCGATCTGTTGACGCTCGCCTCAGGCATGATCATCGGCTTCCTGATCGGCATGATCGAATTTCCGGCCTTCGGCGCCAAGATCGGCCTCGGCAATGCCGGCGGTCTGTTGCTGTCCGGCGTGATCGTCTCATCGCTGGTCTCGCGACTGCGCTTCTTCGGCAATACGCCGAACGCGGCGCGCAACGTGCTGGAGGATCTCGGCCTCGTGGTCTTCGTCGCCATCGTCGGCATCAATGCCGGCGCCGGGTTGTTGGCGCAGCTCACGGGTGCGGTCGCGTTGAAGATCTTCGTCGCCGGCTTCATTGCCTGCACGATTCCGCCGTTCATCGTCTGGGCGATCGGCTTCCACGTCTTCAAGATCAACCCGGCCGTGTTGATGGGCGGCGTTGCCGGTGCGCGATCTCACTCCGGGCCGTGCCGTGAGGCCGCGGTGGAAATCCAGAGCTCCGTGCCCTGGATTGGGTTCCCGGTCGGGTACGCGGTGTCCGGCATTCTGCTCACCGTGTTCGGCTACTTCGCAATGATCCTGGCTCAATAGCTCGGCGTCACAACCAGAGGAAATAAGACTCATGAGAAAAGTCGCTATCTATGCCGCCCTGGTCGCTTCGCTGGCAGGCGTCGCCGGCTTCAGCACGCCGTCGCGGGCAGAGACCGGCCAGGTCGCCGTTGTCTTCACCAAGGGCGGTTTCATCGTTGGCGTCGGTGGCGGCGAGGGCGTTCTGCTGTATCGCGGCCACAAATATCCCTTCACCGTCTCGGGTATGAGCGTCGGCTTCACGATCGGCGCTTCGACCACCAAGCTGGTCGGTCGCGCCCTCAACCTGAGGGGGCCGGAGTCGATCGAAGGCTCCTACGCTGTCGGCGGTGCGGGCGGTGCTATCGCTGCCGGCGCAGGTGCCGTTCAGCTCCAAAACGGCAACGGCGTGATTCTGCAGCTTAGCGGACCGAAGGTCGGTGCGGAGCTGTCGGCCGCTGTGGGGGGCGTGACGATAGCTTTGAAGCGGTAGAGCGGCACTCGCGCCGCTCTAGCTGAATGACGGCTGCTTCTCTCATGCACGTAAGTCAGGGAAGCGGCGGCAAATCAGCGCCAGGTTCGGATGCCAGCCGCGTTTCGCGAGGCATCGTCGAAAAGCGGATCACGGTACCCATATCGAGGGAGGACATGCCATGCTTCGTTATCTTCTGGCTCTTGTTGCGGCCGTCGTTCTTCTCACGGCAATGCTCATTCCCGATGATACCTATGCCCGCCGCGGAGGTGGCGGTGGTGGCTATCGCGGAGGTGGAGGGGGCATGCGCGCCGGAGGTTTCCATGGCGGTGGCTATCGTGGCGGCGCCGTTCACGCGGGGCGGATCCATGGCGGAGGCGGACGCCATTACGCAGGAGGTCCGCGGCCAAGCCATCCGATCGCCGGTCGTCCTGGCCGTCCAGGTTACCCCGTTGCGGGCCGTCCCGGCCGTCCCGTCGCCGGTTATCCCGGAGGCTATCCGCGATATGGCTATCGAGGCGCGGCTTACGGCGCTGCTGCCGTCGGTGCGGCCGCCGCGGGCGCCTACGGATACTACAACAACAACAACAACGGTTGTTATCAGGACACGTACGGCAACTGGGTCTGTCCCAACCAGTACCCGTATTGAAAGAATGCGCTGCTGACGGGCCCAGCGGCCCGTCAGCAGCGCGGTCAAGGATCAGACCGCACCGGCAGTGCGTTCGATCACCTCGTCAATAACGTTCGGCGACGAAGTTCATCCCGCGCAGGACCGCTTGGTCATTGTAGCGTCCTTTGTCGGAGCGCTTCGGCAGCTTCACCTTGTCCTTCTTGATCCGCTTGTGCGGGATAGCCTCCAGGATGTGCGCGATACAGTTCAGCCGCGCCCGCCGCTTGTCGTCGGAGCGAATGATGTACCAAGGCGCCTCCTTCGTGCTCGTCTTCTTGAGCATCAGGTCGCGCGCGCGGGAATAATCATACCAGCGTTTGAAGGATTCGAGGTCCATCGGACTCAGCTTCCATTGCCGCACCGGATCGTCGATGCGGGCGTTGAAGCGGCGCTCCTGCTCCTCCATCCCGACCTCGAGCCAGATCTTGATCAGGATGATGCCGCCGTCGATGGCGTACTTTTCCATCTGCGGGCAGAGCGACAGGAAACGATCGTGCTCGGCGGGCGAGCAGAATCCCATGACATATTCGACGCCGGCGCGATTGTACCAGCTGCGGTCGAAGATCACGATCTCGCCCCCGGCCGGAAACTGCTTCATGTAGCGCTGGAAGAAAAGCTGGGTCTTTTCGCGATCCGATGGCGCAGGCAGCGCCACCACGCGAAACACGCGCGGGCTGACCTTTTCTGTGATCGCCTTGATCGTGCCGCCCTTGCCGGCCGCGTCGCGTCCTTCGAACAGGACGATGACTCGAAGCTTGTTTTCCCTCACATAATCCTGGAGATGGCAAAGCTCGATCTGGAGCTTTTCGAGCTCCTTCTCGTAGTCCTTGCGCTTCATCCGCTCTGAGGCTTCGTCCTTTGCCATGCCGCTCCGCCTTCTCTTAACTCGGCCGAAACGTGTTCAGTCGCCCCAGGAAATGATGACGCCGATGTCGCCGGGCACGCCGCCAGGAAAATCGATGACCTGATAGCCGATGCGATAGCCGCGAGGCTTGAGGTATTCGGTCCAGAGTTCGAAGATCTCTTTTGGAATTCCGGTCAGCGTTTTCTCCCAGCCCGCCTCCATCTGGTTGATTGCGCGGCCCTTGTCGGTGCACAGGGTGTTCGGGAAGCGATAGACCTGCACTTCGGTCAGGCCGTTGCGAACCGCGCGCTGGATGATGGTCGAGGCGAGCTTGATTTTCTCCTCCTCGGATTTGCCGGACGGTTTGCTCAGCCGTTCGATCAGAGCGCGTTTCTCGGCTTCGGCCGCGGCGGCGAGGCGAACATATTCCTCGGCCTTTCTGGCTTCCTCGAGCGCAGCTTCCTTGCGAATTTGCAGTGCGTTGGGAATGAGCTCATCGATGCCGGGCATGATTGGGGCGTTCCTGGCTTGCTGTGGGGTCGGCGTCAGGGCTAAGCTAGGTTTCGCGCCGTTCGGACCTTTGATTCATATCAAGCAATTTTCCCACCTGCGCGGCCACGGTAACGAGCCGGCGCGCAGACCGCCCTGATCCCTTCCGTGGAGGCGACCATTGAGCGAGCAACTTCATCCGATGGCCCCGCATCATCTGCCGTTCTACCTCGCGCCGGGAAGCGGCACGGACGTGCTGATGATGGTGATGGGGATCTTCCTGATCGGCACCGTACTCTGGGTTGGCACGCTCTATTGGAAGCTGCACAGCCTGCCCGAACGGATGGCGCACAAGTCACAGAAGCTGCAGTTCGAGATCGTGGCCGTGCTGGGCATCATCTCGCTCTTTACGCACATGCACATTTTCTGGGTGGCCGGCCTTCTGCTCGCGATGATCGACTTGCCAGATTTCGGCACGCCGCTGCGGAGTATCGCAGGCTCGGTTGAGAGGATCGCTGACGCCGCGCCCGGCGAGGGTCGCGAGCCAGAACTCCCCAGCTTGCCGCCGGTCGAGAAGCCGATCGTCAAGGGGAAGGAGCACAGCCATGTTTGAGCTCATGTTCTGCTCCATCCTGACCATCCTGCCGGACTACCTCTACCGACGTTATGCCCAAGGCAAACGGTTCGGCAAGGAAATCACCTTCTTTTCCATCTGGTACGAATTGCGATGGGGTATCACCGGCTGCTTGATGCTGACGATTTCGCTGATCACGATGATCTTCTACTTTCACCCGTCAACGACCTCGGCCGCGCTCTATTTTCGGACGGTCCCCATCCTTCCTGAAGGCTCCGGCCGCGTCGCGGAAGTCAATGTCGGCTACAGCGAGGCAGTGAAGAAAGGCGACGTGCTGTTCAGGTTGGACAGTTCGAAGCAGAAGGCCGCCTTGGAGACGGCCACGCGCAAGATCGCCGAGGTCGACGCCGCGATGACAAGCGCCGAAAACGACGTGGTCAAGGCCGAAGCGCAGATCCAGGAAGCCAAGGCCAGCCTTCAGCAGGCCAAGGACGAGCTGGACGTCAAGACGGAGCTGCAGCGCCGCAATCCCGGTATCGTCCCGCAACGCGATATCGAGAAATTACAGGTCGTGGTCAACCAGCGGCAGGCTGGTGTGGACTCGGCCACCGCGTCCAAGACGTCGGCGATGTTGCGGCTTTCAACGCTGTTGCCGGCTGAAAAAGCGAGCGGTCAGGCGGCGTTGGCTGAAGCGCAGGTCGATCTCGACAAGACCTTCGTTCGCGCCGGCGTCGACGGTCGGGTCGAGCAGTTCCTCGTTCGGACGGGCGATCTCGTTGCCCAGATCATGCGACCCGCCGGCGTGTTGATACCGGCGGATGCCGGCAGGGGTAGGCTGCAGGCCGGGTTTGGACAGATTGAAGCGGGGGTGGTGAAGGTAGGGATGGTCGCAGAAGCGACCTGCATCTCCAAGCCATGGGTGATCATTCCGCTCCTTGTCACCGATGTGCAGGATTACATCGCCGCCGGCCAGGTGCAGGCTGGCCAGGAATTGATTGAAGCTCAGAATGCACGTAAGCCGGGTTCGATACTCGCCTTCCTGGAGCCGCTGTACAAGGGCGGCCTCGACGGCGTGACGCCGGGCAGCAGTTGCATCGTCAATGCCTACACCAGCAATCACGAGGAGATCTCGGCCAAGGAGACCGGTACAGGCCGGGCAATTGCCTTGCACGTCGTCGATGGTGTCGGCCTCGTGCACGCCATGCTCTTGCGAATTCAGGCGCTGCTGCTGCCGATCAAGACGCTGGTGCTCAGCGGGCACTGACCGGCATCGCTTTGGCTTGAATCGCATTTCGGTTCAGCGATGCGCCTCAGTTGAGCCGGTCTGGCGTCATGAGCCAGTCCGACCAGTCAGCGCATATTCACTGTGAGCGCCACATGGTCCCCGCAAAAATGCCGATCTGGCTTCGTTCCTTCATTGTCGCCAGCGCTGTCGTGCTCGTGCTTGGAGCTGGCCTGTTCGGCTACCGGTGGTATTCTCGCCCCACGACGCTGACCATCGCCGTCGGATCGCTGGACGGTGAGGCCGCGCGTCTGGTCTCGGCACTGGCGAGCCGGCTTGCCGTGGTGAACGCCCCGGTCCGGCTCAGACTGGTGGAAACGACCAACGCGGTTGATGCTGCCGAGCAGTTTGCGGCGGAAAAGGTCGAGCTTGCTGTCGTCCGGGGCGACGTCGGCGACCTATCGCAGGCGCAGGCTATCGTGGTTCTCGCCCACGCCGTTGTCCTGCTGGTTGCGCCGCCGGGCTCCTCCATTACCGAAATCGCTGGTCTGAAGCGCACCAGCGTCGGCGTGATCGGCGGCGAGATGAATCGCAAGCTCATCGACGTTCTGAGCGACGAATACGGTCTGGGACGTGCCAATGTGACGTTCCGCAATCTCCAGCCGGCCGATGCGCGGCGTGCACTCGATGCGAAGGAGGTGCGGGCGATCCTGGTCGTCGTTCCTCTTGCCGAAAAATATCTTGCTCTGTTACGCGGCCTTTTTCTGCAGACGCCCAAGACCGCGCCGGTTCTGCTTCCGATCGATGCGGCCGGTGCCATCGCGGAGAAGCAGCGCGCCTATGAAAGCTTCGATGTCCCGAAGGGCACGCTGCGCGGTTCGCCGCCTATCCCGAGCGAGGATCTGACCACGTTGCGGGTCTCTTTCTACGTGGTCGCGCGAAAGCAGCTCAGCGCTGAGGTGGCCGGCAGCCTCGCCGACGCCCTGATGAAGGCACGCAGGGATCTGCTGGGGGAATTGCCGATACTCTCTCAAATGACCGCGCCGAGCACGGATTCGGACGCCTTCCTCCCGGTTCATCCTGGCGCCGCAGCATTCTACAACGGAACGCAGCAGAGCTTTCTGGACGAATGGGGAAACATCATCTTTCTCGCGCCCATGATTTTGGGCGGCCTCATCTCGGTGCTGGCCGCGGCCTGGAAATTCCTTCAGGTGCGTGATCCCTCTAAGGATGAACGGGGCCTGGACTCGCTGTATGCGCTGGGCGCGCGGATACGCAGGACGGAGGCGGAGGCCGAACTGTCCGATATCGAGGTCGAGATCGACCGGGTGCTCCAGGGCCAGCGCGCCAAGGCCGCTGCAGGAGACGAGAATGCGCTCGATGTCACGACATTGAATGTCGCTGCGCATCGTCTTCAGAGCCTGATTCACGACCGTCGGATTCTGCTGTCCGCGCACGGACATGAGCAAGCGCTCGGTCAGCCAGTTGACCGCACCTGACGGTGGTCACTCCAGACCAAGTCGAATCACGGCCGACCCCAAGCTCAGCGACCTTGATCTTGATCAAACCCTCCGGCCGCCAACCCCGTTTCCTTCAGCAATCGCGTCATGCGAAGGGTGCGGGACATCAGGGGGATAGCGGACGGGCAATGAAGCGCCGTGAGTTCATGGCCTTGATCGGGACTGCAGTTGCTTGTCCGGTTTTCGCGCGCTCAGGACGGGGCACCGCGGCCGATGCCGTCGGTCGGCGTGCTGACTGGCAATTTGGTGGGCGATGGCGGCGCACAGATGCGCGTCAATGCCTTTCAGCAGGGTCTCGCCGACCTCGGCTGGATCGCCAATCAGAACTACCGACTCGATGTGCGCTGGCCGGGCTCCAATCCGACATGGCAGGAACGTGAAGCTCGCGAACTTGTTGCCACCGGACCCGACGTGCTGTTTGCGACCAGCACGGCGACGACACGGGCGCTGCGGGCTGCAACGCAGATCATTCCGATCATCTTTGTCGGGCTCTCGGATCCGGTCGGGACAGGCCTCGTCGTCGATCTGGCAAGGCCGACCAGCAATCTTACCGGCTTCTCGCTTTACGAGCATGCTATGAGCGGGAAATGGCTGAGCTTGTTAAAGGACTTGGTACCCAGCATGAGCAGTGCGATGCTTCTGTACAATCCCGAGACCGCACCATACGCGCCGCTTTATCTTCAGGCCGCACACCAGGTGGAAAATCGCCTGCGCATGACGGTTACCGGCGTCGCCGTCCGCAGCGGCGCCGAGATCGCGGGGGTCATCGAGACGGCGGCGCGGAATGGCAGCGGGCTCGTCGTGCTGCCGGATGGCGGTTTCTTCAGTGCTCAGAGCGCCATGGCGATCCCGTTGCTGGCCCAGCGGCGCGTGCCGGCGATCTTTGCCGTCCGCTTCTATGCTGTGAATGGCGGGCTGATGTCTTATGGCGCCGACCTGACGCAGCAGTTTCGCGATGGCGCTGGCTATGTGGCTCGCATCCTTCGCGGCGCCGAGGTCCGCAGTCTTCCGGTGCAATTCGCCACGAGGTTCGATCTCGTCATCAACATGAGAGCCGTTCACGCCCTCGGACTGGCAATCCCGGAGCGATTGCTCATGGAGGCTGAGCTGATCGACTAGCTTGCTCGGGCGTGGCGGGGGATGAGGCAGCGTTTCGTTGATCTCGATCAACAAACGCCAGCTCTCGGGTTTGATGATCGCCGGACATGTGTATGGAGGATCTGATGTTTTGCTGCGGCAGGACCTTGATGGCGCTTGCGCTCGTGATCGCGATTCCGCTGGCGGCGGCGGCGCAGACCGCAGATAAGGCGCCGGCCTCCAGCCCACAGCAGGCAAATCCCCCCGGGCAAGCCGCAGAGCTTCTGAAACCGGAGCAGCTCGAAGCCCTGGTCGCACCGATTGCGCTCTATCCGGACGAACTGCTTGCTAACGTGCTGGCCGCGTCCACCTATCCTCTGGAAGTCGTTCAGGCCGATCGCTGGCTGAAAGAGCGCAAGACTCTGAAGGGTGATGCCCTGAAGACGGAAGTCGAGAAGCAGCCGTGGGATGACAGCATCAAGGCACTAGCTTCGACCGCCGAGGTCCTGACCATGATGAGCGACAAGCTCGACTGGACCAAGGCGCTGGGCGACGCCGTGCTGGCACAGCAGCCGGATGTGATGGATGCGGTCCAGCGGCTGCGGACCAAGGCTTATGACAACAAAAAGCTGGTGACCACCAAGCAGCAGAAGGTGAGCGTCAAGACCGAGGAAAGCAGGCAGGTGGTCGTGATCGAGCCGGCGGTTCCCGATACGATGTACGTGCCGTACTACGAGCCTGCGACGGTCTACGGCGCGTGGCCCTACAACGAGTATCCACCATATTACTTCGGCTACCCATCCTACATCGGCGCAGGCGTCGTCGCGGCGGGTCTCGCCTTCGGCACGGCTTGGGCCATCGGTCGCTGGGGCAATTATTGGGGCGGCGGCTGCAACTGGGGCAACCGCAACGTCTATATCAATCACCGGACCACGAACATCGGAAATGGCTGGCAGCACAATCCCTCGCATCGCCAAGGGGTACGCTACAACAACGCCAACGTTCAGCAGCGCTTCGGCAATAGCAATCTGAAGGCCGGCGCCGCCGACCGGATGGATTTCCGCGGCCGCGACGGACAGCAGAAGCCGGGACAGGATCGGCCTGGTGGCGCAGATCGCGCCGGTGACCGTGCGGGAGATCGCGCTGGCGACCGAGGTGGCGACCGTCAAGGCGCCGGGGATCGCGCCAAGGCGGGAGGCGATCGCGCCAAAGGTGGCGGCGATCGCGCGGGCAAGGCGGGTGGTGCCAAAAACGCGGGCGCCAAGAACGCCGGGACCAAGGGGGGCGGTGCCAAGGCCGCGAACCGAGCTGGCGGCAGCCCACGCGGCGGGAGTGCGCTGAACGTATCGTCTGGCCGCTCGGCGGCCGCAGCATCGGCCCGCGGTCACGCCAGCATGGCGAGCATGGGACCGCGTGGCGGCGGTGGCGGCGCGAGCTTCGCCGGTCGTGGTGGCGGCGGTGGCGGATTCCAGGGCGGTGGTGGCGGCGGCCGGGGCGGTGGCGGCGGCGGGCGCCGCTCCGACAAACTGCTGAAGCCCGATGTGGGTTTGGTCGGCGATATCGCCAACGGGGATGGTTTCTACCGCTTCCGGGATTTTTGCAGCGCCCAGGCCTATGTGGGGGGGATTGCGGAGGGATTCGAAGAGGTGAAGCCAGAAGCGGTTACCCGCGGAGCCGATGGTTATCTCCGGGTCTATTACGAGAAGCTCGGTCTAAAATTCCGTACGTATCGGGATTGGCTCGCCGGCGGCGCAACGATTCCTGCGGAGGTGATGCCATGATGAGCTTTAAGTCGCTTCATCGCGTCGCGCTGCCGGCCATCATGGCGCTGGCGCTCATGAGTTCGCCATCCCGGGCGCAGCAATCTTACCCGACACCGGAGGATGCAGCGGCGGCGCTCGCTGCCGCCGTCAAAAGCGGGCCCGACCGGGCCATCCTGAAAGTCCTCGGCAGCGCTGCCGAGGACATCGTCTCGTCCGGCGACGAAGTCGCCGATGCCGATATCCGGCAACGCTTCACCTCGATGTATGAGGCCAAGCATTCGATCAAGGCGGAGGGCAACAAGAAGGCGACGCTGGTGCTGGGCCCGGACGACTTCCCATTCCCGATCCCGCTCGTCAACACCAGGACCGGCTGGGAATTCGATACCGCCGAAGGCCGCATTGAGGTGCTGTATCGCCGCATCGGCCGCAATGAACTCGACGCGATCCAGACCAGTCTCGCCTTTGTCGATGCCGAGAACGAATACGCCGACAAGGATCGCGGTGAGGGTATTGGCGTGTACGCGCAGCGCATCGTCAGCAGTGCCGGCAAGAAGGATGGACTGTTCTGGCGCGACGACAACGACCAGAGCCCGTTCGGTGCATTGGCGGCGCAGGCTTCGGCCGAAGGCTACAAGCCCGAGGAGGGTGCGGCGCCCTATCACGGCTATTATTTCCGGATCCTGAAGGGGCAGGGGTCGAACGCGCCAGGTGGCGCGCTCAACTATGTGGTCAAGGGCAAGATGATCGGAGGTTTTGCGCTGGCCGCCTGGCCCGCCGAGTACGGCAATTCCGGCGTCATGACCTTCCTGGTCAACCATGCGGGCGTTGTCTACCAGAAGGATCTCGGGCCTCGGACCGAGGTTCTCGTTTCCCGCATGACTGCATTCGATCCGGACCAGACCTGGAAGAAGGTCGATGGTGCAAAGCCCTGAGCGACGTACGCAGATAGTGCGTCTGGCACCGTCGTATCGGTCGCCAACCTCAGCACGATCATGATCTCTATGAAGTGAGCGAAATGCGGAACGGTCGTGACGGTCCCGGACCATCATCGCGCCGAAGCGGGAGCGGAGATTGGAATTTCCAGCTCGAAAATGGAGCCCTTGACGTCCGATTTGATCAGCCTCAGCTTTCCTCCACACCTTGCGGCCAAATTGCAGGAGATAGCCAGCCCCAATCCCATACCGCCTTGTTTCGTCGTGAAGAACGGATCGAAGATGCGCTCTTGATCACGTGGCGAAATGCCGGTGCCCGAATCTTCAATGGACAAATGGACCGTAGTGCCTCCATCAAGACGGGTTTTCATACGCAGCTCTCGTTGATCGGCGGGGACAGAGCTCATTGCGTCAATCGCGTTCTTGCAGAGGTTCAGGAGAATCTGCTGGAGCTCAGTGCCGTCCAGGACGACTGGAGGAATGTTGCCCTGAAACTCCGTCGTTACTGATACGCCATTGGCCAGGAGATCGTGCCTCAGCAGCCTGCGCGCTAGCTCGGCGACATCCTCGACGTTTGCCGAAGCGCCGCCGTGCGCCGTTTTGATCGTCATCTCGCGAATGCTCGATATGATGTCTGCGGCCCGGCTGCCATCGGCTTCGATGTCACAGAGGATGTTCTCGAGTTCCTCCAGTTCAGGCGAGGTCGCTCGGAGGTGACTGAGCCCTGTCGCAGCATTGAGAGAGATGGCCCCCAACGGCGATCTCAGCTCATGGGCGATCGCACCAGTGACCGCGTCGATGCTGAGAAGCCGGTTCGCTCGTTCGCGTCGCTGCAGGGCGATGACGCTGGCGAGGCGCGAATAGATAAACATCGTTTCGATGAGCAATATGGTCAGCAACATGCAGCTGCCGACCAGAACGAAACCGCGTGCTGCGTACCAACCCACGGTGAATCGAACCGAGCTGCCGATGATCGCCACCAGGAAATTGGGCAGGTAGGCGAGCAAAGTCACCATCAACCAAAGGTCAAGAATGGTGCGCATGCGCGCAAACAGGACGGTGAGAGCAGTCACATTCCAAAGCAAAAGTATCAGGTTGACCTGATTACCGAGAGGCGTCTGATGCCTGACGTCATTCACGTAGAAGCTCGGGAGAAACTCGGCTTTCGCGGTCACCATCCACGTCAGTCCCGCCACCGTGGCGGCGATGCAGCCGAATGCTAACACGATCGCGGCTATCGCAGGTCTGCCTGGTCTGCCGGCGGTGGAACGATCCTTTGTGAATCCGTACACTAGGATCGCTGCGGGAAAAGCCGTGTGCCAAAGCACGTAAAGCCAAGCGGGGCTGTTCAGTCCGTCCCCAATGAGACCCGCGGGAGCGTATCCGTTCGGAAAGGCGAGCGTTTGCAAGAATGCGAACGATCCGCTGAAAACGTATCCGCTTGCGAGTGCAAGAAGTGCCCGCTGAGGCTGGATCGAAAATTGAGCAAACAGCAGGGCTGCCGTGATGAATTCGGCCAGGGCCAACGCGGTCTGCAAGACTGGAACGAAACCATTGATCTGGCCCAATTGGATCCGGGCGAACGGCGCGATGACCGCTGCAAGGACGATGAGCGAGACGGCGACACCCACGGCCCAGGCCTTTTGGCGGGGGGTTGCGGGGATGTTCGCGATGACCAATGGGAATTCTTGCTCATCATCGTAAGCGGGCTCGGCGGCTGCGTTGGCCAATCGCTCGCTCGCTAGCGCAATGCCCGGCCCTGATGCTGTCGCACCGCCGCCAAGTCCCATGAACTTGCGCTGGCTCATGCCGCCTCCGGAGCACCGCGAGACACATCCTACTCGTCTAAACGCCCTCAGTGAAGCGCCTGATTGAGAGGTGGATATAGACTGGGGCTCCCGCCAATGGTGCGGATGGTGTGCTCCCGATGGACACGCTCCGCGTACGTCGCCAAGAGTGACTCGGATTCCATGCCATGGGGCCCTCCAGTATGAGGCTGCGCATTAAACTAAAGCCGCGGGACTCGTCGAGCGAAACACCCGCCAGCGCCGTCAACCCCTCTTTGCAAAAATATTCCACTTTACCGAAATTCGGTTTTGACGTATGTATCGGCCATCCCGGCTCATCCTTGAGGGGCGATCTTGTGGTCGTCATGTTCGCGAGCCGGGCTTGCGGTGGACGCGGCAGCGTTCGGGTGCGAGTGGCCAAGGGCAGGGCGGATTGCTCTCCGTGAGCCCAAGGCTTCGTTCCGACGAGCGGCGCTGCTAGGCTTCGTCTCGTCTGTAAGTTTCCGGCTCCGTCGACAGGGCTGGAAAAACTGCGGCGAAATGGCGGGCCGTGCGTACGGCAAAACCGTGTGGTCCTGGCCGTCGTTGCTACGGTCAAGCCCTGGCGAATGCGGCATCTGCGTCAACCGGCGCGGTGCCGGTGAATTTCGCGAAGGCGAGGGAGGCCAAAGAGAACTCGGCTCCCGGGAGAGCACGGCATAAGCCGTCCAACCATCGCGCAGGGAAGGCCGAGTGATTGGCTACACCTGTATGCTGCTGTGCGGTTTTCCTGCGTGTGCTTTTCGCGCAGCGGACCGCGGGTGCCAGCCGGCACCCGGCCTTCCCTGCGCCCTCTTGGACAAGAGGGTGGAATGACCAAGCAAAGCTCGGGCGATTTGCGCCGCGAGGACGCGAAACTGCGCGGTTTGCTATCACCCATGCTGACTGGCACGCCTAGCGATCCGCTGAAAGACCAGGCCCGGATTGATCCGCCGCAGGCGCGTGATGGTTTTCACGGGGGATCGATCTGGATGATCCGATTCTCGCGATCGACGGAGACAGGTCTTGCGCCGTCGGAATATCCGGCCCGCCCGCTGGCGAGGGAGGTTCCACGACCTCGCGCACAATGCCAGGCAGGAAGGTCGCGCACTCGGCAACCCCGAGACCGCCAGGGTGGTGGGTGGCCAGACCCGTGAATTTCTCAAATCATTAACAATGTTGAATCACAGGCCGGAGCCATTGCTCTACCGTGAACTTTCCGCTGGGGCTTTCCATGATCGATACCGCGACCAAGGCGTTGTTGCGCACCGTTCTCGATGAGGTGTGTGAAGGTGTTCCACGCTGTGAGATCGGCGCCAGGACCCGCGTAGCCTCGAAGCTTCTGGAGACTGCAAGCAGGGGTGACATCTCTGCGGATTGCCTCAAACAAGCGGCCCGCAATGCTCTCTCAGAAGTCCCGACGATGTGACGACGGTCATGTGGGGGCGGGGGTGAATTTCCAAGTGACGGTCCTCAAGATCCTGGTGAGCTACCCGGATGGGTTCGCCGTCATGGAGGATCTCAAGCGGGATATGGCCATTCTAGCGACCAGCGGTCGCGACTGGACCGAGCGCACCCGGCGGCTTGCCGGGCGGGTGCCGGGGCTGGACATCTTTTCGCAAGGGCTGATCGATCGGACAAATGGCGGGTGGCGGATCACGGACAAGGGCCGCGCGGTACTTGATCTGATGGAAGCTCGTCCGGCCGACGCAACGCCCGCAAGCAGGCTCGGGCCTCCTAGCGAGGAACGAGCGTCGCTCCCGAAGCTTGAGCAAACGCCTTGTGATGGAAGACGCTCATGCAAAGTTCCGACTCCACGTTGTCGACGGCCCGTCTGTCGCGAGCGACGGACGATATCTGGGTCGTGGACGACGCGCCGATCAGCGCCACGGGTCTGAAACTCCCGGTGCGCATGACCGTCATTCGGCTGTCGAACGGCGATCTCGTGCTGCATTCGCCGGTGAGATATTCGGCGGCCCTCCGCGGTGAGTTGGAGCGGCTAGGCGCGATAAAGTATTTGCTCGCGCCGAATATCGCGCACTGGATGTTCCTGTCCGAGTGGCAGAGGGAGCTGCCGCAGGTGACAACGTTCGCGGCGCGCGGCCTTGCGGCGCGCAGGCAAATTCGAGCAGCACGCATCCGTATCGACAGAGAGATCGGAGACACGACGCCTGAGGAATGGAGGCCCGACCTCGAAGCCGTCTCGGTGAACGCTCCGATGTTCTCCGAGATCGAGCTGTTCGACAAGCGCAGCCGGACACTGATCCTGACGGATCTCGTGCAAAATCTCGATCCCAACGATCTCAGCGCGCCAAACGAGGCCGCGGCAAACCTCCTCGGCATTTCCAAGCCAAACGGAATGGCGCCAGTCTATCTGCGACTGCTGCTGCGCCTCGGCGGCCGTTCGGTGCGGTCCGCAGCCGAGCGGCTCATACGGCTGTCGCCGGAGCGGGTGATCTTCGCGCATGGGGACTGGTTCGAAGCGAACGGAACCGAGCGCCTTCGGCGATCCCTGCACTGGCTGCTTCCGGCGGGCGGCTCCGGATCTGAGCCGCGGCAAATGACTGGCACGCGCGTCGTCATAACCGGTGCCTCGAGCGGAATCGGGCGTGCTACGGCGCTGGCCTTCGCCGGCAAGGGCGCAAGCGTGGTCCTGGCGGCACGCCGTGCTGAAGTCCTGACGAGCCTCGCCGCAGAATGCGAGGCGCTCGGAGGCCGCGCATTGGCGATCCCGACCGATGTCACCGATGCCGAGGCGGTGCAGCGCCTGGCCCGAGAGGCCGAAGACGCCTTCGGTGGCATCGACGTCTGGATCAACAACGCCGGCACCGGCGTTTTCGGGGCTTATCAGGACGCGGATATTGCGCTTCATCGCCGAACGATCGAGGTCAATCTCCTCGGCACCATGCATGGCGCTTTCGCGGTGCTTCCAATCTTTCTCCGCCAGAACCGCGGCATCCTGATCAACAACGTCTCGCTCGGCGGCTGGGCGCCGACGCCCTTTGCTGCGGCCTATACCGCGAGCAAGTTCGGCCTGCGGGGCTTCACCGCGAGCCTGCGTCAGGAGCTCAGGGCTCACCGCAACATCCATGTCTGCGGTGTCTTCCCGGCCATGGTCGACACGCCGGGCTTCGTCCACGGCGCCAACATGTCCGGCCGAACGCTCGATCCCGGTCCGCTGCTGTATCAGGCGGAGGACGTTGCCGAGACGTTCGTGAGCCTCGTTCGCGCACCCCGTGACGAAGTCGCCGTGGGCTGGCCGGCTCGTGCCGGCCAAATTGCCTACGCGATGGCTCCGCAGATTACCGAGAACATGGTGGGGGCCGCCTTCCGCTACCTGCTGTCGCGCGCGCGCCCCGCAAAGAGCAGTGAGGGCACCATGATCGAAGCTGGTCCGCAGGGCACGGCGGTCGATGGCGGTTGGCTGTCACGCAAGCAGCTTCCACCTGCCGATGTCATCAGTCAGGGGCTCGCGGTACTGGGACTAGCTGCGGGCGTGGCTCTCCTGGCTTCAGCAGTTGCGCGTCGCGCCGGCAGATCCGGACAAGGCGTTGCCAAGCACAAACAAGTCCTGCCGAGGCAGATCAGGGCAGCGCGTAGGCCCGCACGTAATCGCCGAGTTTAGTTCCGAACGAGCCGTGGCCGCCGTCGACCGTGACGACGTATTGCTTGCCGCCGGCCTCATAGGTCATCGGCGTCGACTGGCCGCCGGCAGGAAGGCGGTCCTGCCAAAGCTGTCTGCCATCGCGAACGTCGAACGCGCGGATATAGTCATCCATCGTTCCCGTGATGAAGATGACGCCGCCCGCGGTGACGATCGGACCGCCCAGCATGGGAACGCCGAGCTTGAATGGCAGCGGCAGCGGGGCCTGATCGCGGATCGTGCCGATGCGATGTTGCCAGGCCACTTTGTGCGACCTCAGATCGATCGCTGCGATGTTGCCCCATGGCGGAGCAAGGCAGGGGATGCCGAGCGGTGAGAGGAAAATGCCGAGATCAACGCCGTAGGGGGCGCCGTACATCGGCTGCACACCCAGCTCGGTTCCTGGTGGATGCGCCGCATTCGGCGCGGCCGGATTGTCCTTCCCGCGCGCCACGAGCCGCGAGACGAAGGGAATCGATTGAGGGTTCGCGATCGCGATCTGGCGTTGTGGATCGACGGCGATGCCGCCCCATTCGAACATGCCGAAGTCTCCGGGAAACACCAGCGTGCCTTGTTCAGACGGCGGCGTGAACGGCCCCTCATAGCGCAGGCGCTTGAACTTGATCCGGCAGGCGAGCTGGTCGAACATCGTGCTGCCCCACATCTGCGCGTCCGTGAGTTTGCCGGAGGGGCGGAAGCTCAATTCCGAAAAAGGCTGGGTCGGCGATAGCCGATCTCCATTCGCGGCGCCCTGCGGCACCGGCTTCTCCGGTGCGGGCACCAACTGACGCCCGTCGCGGCGGTCGAGCACGAAGATGTCGCCGGTCTTGGCCGGGATGTAGATCGCAGGCGTCACGCCGCCGTTAGAGTGCAAATCGACCAGACTGGGCTGTGACGGCATATCCATGTCCCAGAGATCGTGGTGCACATTCTGGAACGACCAACGCAGTTTCCCGGTCATGAGATCGAGGGCAATCAACGCCGAATCGTAGCGCTCGTTTTCGGGCGAACGGCCGCCGCCCCAGATATCCGGAGAGCTCGAGCCGAGCGGGACATAGACGAGCCCGAGCTTCTCGTCGACCGCCGAAATGCTCCACGAATTGGGTGAACCGGCTGTAAAATGATGCGAGGCCGAAGGCATTTCGTTCGGATCGGAGTTGCCGGCATCGAACGCCCAGATCAACCGTCCGGAATAGATATCGAAACCACGAATGACGCCCGACGGCACGCGATCGGAATAGTTGTCGATCACCGCGCCGCCGACGATCAGCACCTTGTCCGTGACGACGGGTGGCGAGGTGCCCTCGTAAAAGCCGAGCGTCTGGATCTCGCTGCCTTGCTTGAGATCGATCTGTCCCTGGTTGCCAAAACTCTCGCAAGGCGAGCCGCTCTGCGCATCGAGCGCGAACATCCGTCCGTCGTTGGTCGGGACGAAAATGCGCGCCGCACAATCGCTCGGCGCCGGCGTGCCGTCGGCAGTTACCGCGCCGGGCATGGTCGCGTGATAGGATACGCCGCGGCAGGTCATGTGCTGGAACGCCTTGTTGTGCTGGACCTGCGGGTCAAACTTCCAGCGCAATCGTCCGGTCGCGGCTTCGAGCGCAAACACGATCTGGTGCGGCGAGCAGGTGTAGAGGAGATCGCCCACCTTGAGCGGCGTTGCCTGGTTGGTGATCTCGTCGGGGTCATCAGGGCCCTTGTGGTCACCGGTGCGGAATTCCCAAGCGAGCTTGAGCTTCTCGACGTTGTCCTTGGTGATCTGGCTCAGCGACGAGAAGCGCGTACCGAAGGCGCTGCCGCCGTAGGCCGTCCAGTTCTGCCCGGCGGCAGCGGGCTGGTCCGGTTCGGGAGCCGCGATGGCCCCGGTTGTTTCGCCCTCAGGTATCGTGCCGGCAAGATCGCGGCGATCACTCGTCAAGGAAATGCCGACGACGATGGCTGCGGCTATCAAGACAAGGCCAAGCGCCCATCGCGCTGCGCGCAAGCGAGGCGCCAGGCGGGAGGCAATGAAGGGCAGCATCAGCCACAGGCCAAGCGGCACGAGCACATCGCCGCGCGGCGCCAGCGACCAGAAATCGAAACCCACTTCCCAGATCGCCCAGGCCATCGTTCCCGCCAGCAGCGCGGCATAGGTCCAGAGCGCCTCGGCGCGACGGCGCGCGAGCAGCCAACTCGTGAGCAGAAGCATGATGCCCGCGATCAGATAATAGACCGAGCCACCCAGGGCCGCGAGCCAGGCACCGCCAGCCAGGAGGCCCAATCCCATGATGGCGACGACCACAATGGTGATGGCCAGCAATGGCGCCTCACGGAACCAGTTCGTTGAACGATGCGTCGATGTCATGATGGTCACTTCAGCGTATAGAGAAAGGCCGCGATGTCCCGCGCGTCCTTCTGCGGGATGCCCATTCGCGGCATGGCATTGCCCGGCAACGCCCGCTGTGGATCCTCGATCCAGTCGGCCATGTTGTCTGGCGAGTTCTGGATGTAGCCGGCGATGTAGCTTCGCGTGCCGATCCGATGCAAGGGTGGGCCGACATTGCCTTCGGCGCCGGCGATACCAGGAATATCGTGACAGCCGCCGCAGTGGTACTGCTTGACGAGGTCGGCGCCACGGCGCGCGTCGCCCATGAAATTGTCCGGGCCCGCAGCGTTGCAGGCGGCGCCTGTCGTGGCCAGCAGTGCAGTGACCAGCAATTTCGCGATCGGATTTGGCATTGCTGCTCCGCCCGGCCGGTCAGGGCTTCTGGCCGAAGTTGAAAGACTTGGTGGCAGACCAGGGATCGGTCGTGGAGACCTGCTCGCTCGGGACTTGCTCGACCTCGGGCGATGGCAGATTCGCAGAAAAAGTGCGGCCCCATTGGTGGCTCGGCTCGTTGCTGATCTTACCGATATAAGTGACGAGATCCCAGATCACGCTGTCGGGCAATACGCCGCCCCAGGCTGGCATTCCGTTCGGCCGCCCCTGGTAAATCGAGAGAAAGATGTTCTCGGGCTGCGAGCCGTAAGTAAAGTTGTTGTTGCTCAGCGCCGGCCCCATGCCGCCGCCGCCATTGGGTGCGTGGCAGCCGACGCAGTTGAAGTTGACATAGTAAGTCATCCCGCGCTGCTCCGCATTGGGATCGCCCTGCACGGGATTCTTGATTTGCGGCGGGTCCGGCTGCGCGCCGGGATGGAGGTGACTGACCGGGACCTGCATGAAGACGCCGGGCCT
The DNA here is from genome assembly GCF_055811035.1 of Bradyrhizobium sp. MI1.10. Lineage (NCBI taxonomy): Bacteria > Pseudomonadati > Pseudomonadota > Alphaproteobacteria > Hyphomicrobiales > Nitrobacteraceae > Bradyrhizobium > Bradyrhizobium sp. MI1.10. The sequence continues at coordinate 42,236 of NZ_JBVVPN010000026.1, read as the reverse complement.
GCCATTGCCGACGTTGCCACCGAAATTCGGGCGGGGAGACAGCGTCGGCATCTGCGCCTCCTGCGACTGCGGCAAAGTCTGCTGGGCCAGCCCCGCGCCATTCGGCACGACCACCAGCAGCAACGATAGGGCGCTCGCGCGCAGTACTGGACCAGACATCACTCATGTCCTCCCGATGCCGTGACCGGCAGCTCGACCAGAGGTACGCCGTAGCTTCGCAGCAAGGCGTTGATCTCGGATCGGTGCTCGTCGATGAAGGCATTGAGTCGGTCGCGCAGGGCGCGGTCGCCTTTGCGCACGCCCATCGCGATGGCGAACTGGAATTGCTGGGGCGCAAAGCGCTCGTAATCCCTGATCGGCGTAACCGTCAGCGGCACCGGAGAGCGCTGCGCGAAATAACCGCCCAGCGGCCCCCATGCGGCGGCGACATCGATCGCGCCGCTCTCGACCGCCTCGATCAGGCGCGCCGGCGGATTGGCTTCCCGATAGTCGCCGTAGATGGAATAGCCGCGGACATTGTCGACGATGCCCTGGTCACCGAGCGCCTGCGCGGGCGGCGGATTGTTGCCGTCATCGCCGATCAGGTGCACCCCGATCGCCAGATCGTGCAGGCGCGGGTCGACCAGAGAGGAGAGATCGAGCTGCCGGTCCTGGCGCGTGACGAAGACATAGGTCGAACGATAATATGGCTTCGTCGTCTCCACGAGATCGTAGCCGGCGGGCACGCCCATCACCACGTCGCATGTGCCTGCCTTCAGCGTGCTGCGGATGAAGCCGCGGCGCTGGGGCCACCAGGTGTAATAGACCTGCTCGCCGAAATGCGCGGCCACCATGGCGGCAAGCTTGTTCTCGAATCCGGCCTCGGCGCTGTTGGAGAACGGCAAATTGTTCGGATCGGCACAGACGCGAAGCCCGCCATCCGACGCTGCCGCCGCTGTGGTCGCGAGCGCAAAGAGAAATCCCAGGGCGATGCCCGGCAGATTATTTCGGAGGCGCATGACTGGTGTCCTCACCATTCGCGCCGCCGAGCTTGAACACCAGCAGCTCGCTCCCGCCCGCGGTATAGAACGGCAGGTCCTGGGTGGCGCCGGTGAAGCCAAGTGCGGCGTTGCGTACGCGCTGATCGACCTCTGCATTAGCGACGACCCCCGGCCAGCCGCCGACGCCCGACAGGATCGCCACGTATTGCTGTCCGTCGGAGCCGCGATAGGAGATCGGTTGGCCGATGAAGCCGGAGCCGGCACGGAATTGCCAGAGCACGTGCCCGTCCTTGGCATCCACTGCCTTGAACAGGCGATCCATGGTGCCGTAGAAGGCGACATCGCCTGCTGTGACCAGTGCGCCGCTCCAGACCGGCAGCTTCTCGTGAATCTCCCAGACTTTCTTGCGCGCGATCGGGTTCCAGGCCATGAACTCGCCGCGATAGCCGCCGGGGCCGGCATACATGTCTACGTCTGCACCGACGTAGGGCGTCCCGGCGATGTAGCCGACTTGAGAAGCCTTGAAGCTCATGCAGAGATGCTGATGGGGCACATAGAGGAGTTTTGTGCGCGGCGACCACGCCGTCGGTTGCCAATCCTTGGCGCCCGGCGCGCTCGGGCAGATGTTCTCGACCGTCTTGCCGACAAGCGGCATCTTCTCCTCGTTCGGGATAATCTTGCCGGTCTTCAGATCGACGCCCTTGTAGCTGTTGACGAAGTCATACGCGTCCGCCGAGATCACCTCGCCAGTGGCGCGGTCCATGACGTACATATAGCCGTTGCGGCCGGGGTGGATCAGCACCTTGCGCGGCTTTCCGTTCAGTTCGAGGTCGACGAGCACGTTCTCGTTGATCTCGTCGTGGTCGAACAGATCGTGCGGGTTGATCTGGTAGGCCCATTTAGCGCGACCGGTATCGGGATCGCGGGCAAAGATTGTCGTGCTCCAGAGATTGTCGCCGCTGCGCTGGTTCGCATTCCAGGGGCTAGGGTTGGCCGTGCCGTAGTAGATCAGGTTCAGCTCGGGATCGTAGGAGATCCAGCCCCAGACTGTGCCGCCACCAATCTGCCAGCGGTCGGCGGGCCAGGTCTTCACGCCGAGATCCTTGCCTTTCAGGCTGTCGTAGTACGGCTTGAAATCGTCTCCGATCAGCACGTCCTTGTCGGGACCTGTCGAATAGGCGCGCCACGTGATCGCGCCGGTGGTCTCGTCGAGTGCGGTGACCCAGCCGCGCACGCCCATCTCGCCGCCGCTGTTGCCGACAAGGATCTTGCCCCTCACCACCACGGGAGCCATCGTGATGGTTTCGCCCTTGTTGATCTCCCCGAGTTTCGTGTGCCACAGCTCCTTGCCGGACTTGGCATCGATGGCGACGGTATGGTTATCGAGCGTGTTGAGGAAAATCTTGCCATTGTCGAAAGCGAGTCCGCGATTGACGACGTCGCAGCAGGCAACGCCCGCGGCAGCGGGCTCCGGCTTCGGCGCATAGGACCATTTCAATTCACCGGTCGTGGCATCGAGTGCGAACACACGGTTGGGGTAGGGGCCCGCATAGGGGCCGACCACATACATGGTGCCGTCGATCACGAGCGGCGCCGCCTCCTGGCCGCGATCGGCGCCGACCGAGAACGTCCATGCGAGCTGCAGCCGCGATGCATTGGAGGCGTTGATCTGGTCGAGTTCGCTGTAGCGCGTGTTGGCGTAGTCGCGCGCCGCCATCGGCCACTGGGCCGGGTCTTTCATGCGGTTGGCGAGATCGCTCTGTGCTGACGCGGACGACAGCACCGCGCAACTGGCGCAAAGAGCACAAAGGATGCCCGGAAACAGGCCCAGCAAACGCGTGAGACCACGCACTAACATATGTAAAGATCTCCACGGCAGTGACGAGACCGTGCTGCGTTGCAGGCCGGTTTACGAACCTACAAACGTTCCGCCTTCGCTTGGTTCCAAAATGGTGAGATCGACGAGCTATCTCACGACGTTGCCGGATACGCCGGCGCCGAGGTCGACTGCGATCTGATCTTCCTTGCCGTTACACTTCGGGTGACCAAATCCAGACGGACTTTTGCCGTCAGGTCCGATGTCAAAGATGATCGCGTCCTTCATATTGGGGCTGACGCCGGCCGGCACGCGGTCGAGCCCGAGCTGGTGACGCACGCGCCAGGCCACATTGTGATCCGCGCAGGAACTGTCACCGCTCACACCCAGCGCCCCGGCCACGCCGTTGCCGTCATAGAGCGCCAGCCCGCCTCCGAACACGATGGTGCCGCCGACCGGCTTGCCCACCATCGGATCCTGGGCCGTGCCGAAGTTGTCCGGAGATCCGGTGTACAAGGCTTCCGGAGACGGCGGGTTGCCGAGTGCCGCGCCGAACAGGAACCCGCCGGGCTGCGCACCGGCATAGAGATTGGCCGTCGCCATCGCCTTGTCCTTCAGGCTGAATGCATTCGCCGTGTTGGCCTTCTCGGCCGCGATGGCCCGGCTGCCCAGCCACTGGTCGTCGACCTTGCCGCCGCTGTAGGCAATTGCGCAGACGACGCCCTGCCGATTGACGACGGCAGCCCATTCGTTGTTGTCGAGACCTCCGTTGCTCGGGCCGCCGCCCGGCTTGACACTCTTCTTGAGGATATCCGCGAGCTTGTCATGGTCGACCGGGCACGACACCCCCGGCCGGGGTTGATCCTGCGCGTTCAAGACTGCAGGCCTCACGAATGTCGCAGTGAGGATAGCCGTTGCCGCTATGAGCGATCGTTTTTCCATGTGGCCTCCGTGGAGTGTCGCAGTCGGCAGGCGAACGTTCGAAGAGAAGTTGCGGTTCCTATGCAGCGTCGCTCAGCCCGGATGCTGAAGGAGCAGGCGCGTCCTCCCGCCGTTCGCGGTCAACCACCGATGAGCGAAGAACAACGCCGCGCCGGTATAGAGGATGCCCATGGGCACCCACATCAGGATGCCGGCGAGTTGCTGATCCTCGAGTGTCGAAAGGCCGAACTCGCCAGCGAGGGCGCCCTGGCCTGGGATCCAAAGCCGCGGCGACACGGTCAGCAGGGCCCCGAGCACGCCGGAATGCAGAATGGTGATGAACAGGCAAGCGACAGCGATGCCATCGCGAATTCGTGTGCTACGGCCCTGACCGCGGCCATGCAGCAGCACCCACCAGAACAACAGCGCGGTTGCAAAGAAGCTGATGTGCTGGAGACGATGGATCGCCGTATTCTCGAGCGCCCACGCATACAAGGGCGGTGCGTGCCAGACCCAGAGTGCTGCGCCGTGGAGGATGGTCGCGCTCATCGGATGGCTCACAAGCCGCCACGGCCACGCCAGTATCGGCAGATTGAGCACGCGACCCGCCGCAGGGCGGAGCCGGGCCGGGAGGCTCCACAGCAGCGGACCATTGATCCGGGCGAACGCCATCAGCGGTGCCGCGACCACCATCAGGAGTTCGTGCTCGACCATGTGCGCGGTGAACAGACGCTCGCCGAGCCAGTGCAGCGGCGAGGTCACGGCGAGCGCGGCCACCAGCCATCCGGTCCAGAATGCGGCCACCTGGCGGAAGCTGACGCCGTGGCCGCCGCCCGCATGATGCCAGAGCCGCTGCGTTCCGACATAGAAGGCGATACCGACGGCATAGAGCGGGGCCATGAGCCAGGGATCGTAGCTCCACAGCGAGCCGGGATCGACCTCCGATAGTCCGTGCGCGGCGGCCGGTCCCGCGAGCAGCGCAAGCAGCAGTGCTGCAAGGCTCAGCGCAGGCATGGGCTGATCATGAGCGAGGCGGCGAACTGGTTCGCAATCACCAACGCAAACAGCACGCCGGAGCCGACGCCAAGCCAGGCCATGAACGTTCGTGGCCCGCCACCCCGCGCATCGGCCCATTCAGCCCCCGCGCCGCGCCGAACCGCGCGGGCCGATATGACAGTGCCTGCGAGGGCGACGATAGCCAGAACCGCACTCATGATCGTGCCGCTGATCCTGGTCTGTTCGCAGGAGAAGTGCGCGAGCACGTAGGCGCCCTGCAAATTGATACCCCACGCGATGGGCCCAAGCGCAACGCCGGCCCAGTAGAGCAGTCTGGATTGTTGATCGGTTGCGGTCATAGGCGTGGCACCCAATCCAGCAAGACATAGAGCGGCAGCCAGGCGAGCACGACGAAGTTCCAATAAAACACGTTGTCGGTCACGTCGCTGAACCGGCGCGGTTTCGCATGACGCGTGAACATCAACACTGCCAGCACGACCGTGTCGCCGACATCGGTGGCAAGGTGGGTCGTGTGCAGCCCCAGAATGAGCCATACGATCGAGCCGTAGGCTGAATTGTCCCAGCGGGTGTTGAGATGTGCGAACTCGAAGCCGCGCAGCACTAGGAGCGCGATGCCGATCAGGGCCATCACGATGAGACCGATCCGCACCTTCGCGATATCCTGGCGGTGCGCGGCGCGGTTGGTGAACTCGTTGGGAATGATGCTCAACACATAAATCACGGTCTCGACCGTCCCCGGCCAGAGATCCGGCGGGGAGGCTCCGATCGGCCAGCTCGGGTTAACTGCGTAGAGATAAAGGTACGCGCCGATTGCAACGGCAAAGCCCATGCCTTCGAGGGCCATGAAACCCATGGCGCCCCACCACGGGCCACTGCGCGGGCCGTAGCCGTAAGTCGGCAGGTCCGAGACGTCGTGGACGATGGTCTGTCTCACTCCTCGTCCTCCTTGCTGCCGCTCGGCCAGAACCAGCCGATCAAAGTCACGGCCATCGGCGGCGTGCCCCAGAGCACCGCCCAAGGCGTGAAGATCGATCCGATGAAGAATATCGTCGTTGCGATGGCTGTGAGCAGGGGCCAGATGCTCGGCTCGGGCGAAGCCTCGCGGATCTGGGGCTCGGCTTCCGCAAGCGAGGTCAGCAGGACCTCGCGCCGCTCGGCACTCAGACCCGCGACCACAGACAGGCTCTCGCTATCGGCCCACAGCGGATCGCGGTGCTTGACAACCGGAATGCGGTCGAAGTTCTGCGGCGGAGGCGGCGACGAGGTCGCCCATTCCAGCGTCGAGGCATTCCAGGGATTGTCGCTTGCAAGCGCGCCTTTGCGAAGGCTGTAGATCACATTGGCCAGAAGAACCGCGAAGCTAAACGCGAAAACGAGAGCACCGCCGCTGGACACGAGGTTCAGGTGCGCCCAGTCCATGTCGGCGGTATAGGTGTAGACCCGGCGCGGCATTCCGATCAGCCCAAGGATGTGCATCGGGAAGAAGGCGACGTTGAAGCCGATGAAGGCCAGCCAGAAATTCCAGCGTCCGAGTCTTTCGCTCAGCATGCGGCCTGCGATCTTGGGAAACCAATAGTAGACCGCGCCGACCAGCGGGAAGACTGCGCCGCCGATCAGGACATAATGGAAGTGGGCCACGACGAAATAGGTGTCGTGCACCTGGGTGTCGATCGGCACCGAGGCGACCATCACGCCGGACAACCCGCCGAGCACGAAGATGACGATGAAGCCGATCACGAACAGCAGCGGCGTCCGGTACACCGGACGTCCATCCCAGAGCGTTGCCAGCCAGCAGAAAATCTGCAGCCCGCTCGGCACCGCGATCAGCATGCTGGAGGCCGTGAAGAGGGCCGCGCCGAGTTGGGGCAGGCCCGTGACGAACATGTGGTGGACCCAGAGGCCGAACGACAGGAAGCCGGTCGCGATCAAGGAGAGGATCACGACGGGATAGCCGATCACCGGCCGCCGCGCGAACGTCGCGAGGATCGCCGAGACCATTCCCGTACCCGGGATGAAGATGATGTAGACCTCGGGATGGCCGAAGAACCAGAACAGATGCTGCCAGAGCAGGGGATGCCCACCCGATGAGGAGTCGTAGAAGCGCGTATTGACGAGCCGATCAAGGATCAGTGACGTCGATGCGACCATGATCGACGGCATCGCGAACATCACAAGGAAGGCCGTCACCAGCATGGCCCAGACGAACAGGGGAATGCGGTCGAGCGTCATGCCGGGCGCGCGGAGCTTGAACACGGTGACGACGATCTCCACGGCGACTGCGAGCGCCGCGACCTCGGTAAAGGTGATCATCTGTGCCCAGACATCGGCCCGCTTCGTCGGTGTGAACTGCAGGCTCGAGAGGGGAACGTACGAAAACCAGCCGACATCGGGACCGACGTTGAACAGGAACGAGATCCACAGAAAGCAACCGCCGAACAGAAACATCCAATAGCTGAAGGCATTCAGGCGCGGAAACGCGATGTTACGCGTGCCGACCATCAACGGCACCAGATAGACGGCGAACGCCTCCATGACCGGGACGGCGAACAGGAACATCATCGTCGAGCCGTGCATCGTGAAGACCTGATTGTACTTGTCGGCGGAGAGAAACGTCTTCTCCGGCCCGGCAAGCTGAACACGCATCAGGATCGCGAGAATGCCGCCGAGAAGCAGGAAGGCGAATGCGGTCAGGATATAGCGGCGTCCAACGACCTTGTGGTCGACCGACATGAGCGCACCGACAAGTCCAGACGGCGTGCGCCACACCCGCTCGAGCTGCATCGAAAGCTGCAGGCCGTTCAGGACGTCGTCCCGCAACTCATTTGGTTCAGCGGCCATGCTCACTTGAGCTGCTCCAGATAATGAATGATCGCGATCATTTCGTCCGATTGCAGCGGCATCTTCGGCATCAGATTGCCGGGTTTGATGTGCTGGGGATCGGCGATCCAGGCGCCGAGCGTGGCCGACGTATTCGGCAACGTTCCCGCCGCGATCGTCGTGCGGCTGCCGATATGCGTGAGGTCCGGACCCAGCTGCCCGCCGGCCATCGTACCGCTGATGTTGTGACACAATGCGCAGCCGCGTCCTCGAAACAGAGCTTCACCCTGCTTGCCGAGTTGATCGGTAGGGCTGTTCGCGCTCTGGTTTTCATGATCGCGCCAGCGCCCGAACTCGTCGGGCGACATCGCGATCACGGCGAACGCCATATGGGCGTGCTGGATCCCGCAGAACTCGGCGCATTGCCCGCGATAGATGCCCGCGTTCTTCGCCGTGAATTGCAGCTCGTTCTTCTGCCCGGGGATCAAGTCCATCTTGCCGGTCAGGCTGGGCACCCAGAAGCTGTGGATCACGTCGGCGGATTCCAGCTCGACTTTCACCGGCTGGCCGGTCGGGATCCGGATCTCGTTGGCGGTCACGAAACTCTGGTGCGGACTGTCGGCTTCATAGCGAACCTCCCACCACCATTGATGGCCGATGATCTTCAACGTGAGGGCATTCTCGTCCTTGGCGAAGACGGTGCGTTGTCCGGCATAGCTGACGAAGGAGAGACCGAGCACGACGACGGTGGTCGCAATCCCAAGCGCCAGGACGACGCGCCCGGAGCGTTGTTCGAAGGGCTGGTGGAGGTCCAGCGGCTGATCGGCTGTGCGATTCCGGCGTAATAGCCCCAGGCCCAGAACGATGACGACGGCGGTCCAGACGATCGCCGCGACAATGAGGAAGATGAATAGCGTATGCCGAATCTGCTCAGACTGCAGCCCTTGAGGGTCAAGCGCCGACTGCTGGCCCGCGCACGCAGCAAGCGGCCAGGTCATGCACAACACCAGAAGCCTTCGCACCCAGACCTGCATTGACGCTTTGTCGCACTCCGCTTCACAGGCGGAACCGGGCAGGCCTACAAAGGTTCCTATGCGCTAACCGGAACGGTTGGCCGAAGAAGGACATGTCCGACATCGATCATCGGGCTAGAATGGCCAGCCCTTCACGGCGATCACGATCGCCGCGTCGCCAGCGGCCATCAGCAGCAGGACGGCGAGACCGGCGATGACCGCGCCCGGCTGGGCAAGCACGCGCAGCTGTCCAAGCATTTGTTGGCCCCAAAACGCAGCAATGCCGCGATGCGCCTGAGGGTTCCTGCGGGTCTGCCGGGGGTTGACATGCGAGCGCCGGAACGAAGACTCGAGATCGCGCGCTCCTGCGACGAATTTGAGGGTTCACGTGCCGCGCTATCATTTCGATCTGGTCGACTCCAAGACCGTTGCAGACGAGGGAGGTGCTGAATTACCCGACGACATCATGGCGCTGGATGTTGCCGAGGAGATCGCGAGGAGACTTCTTGCGGAGCGTCCCGAACTCAGGAATCGTCATTTTTCCATCCTGGTCACGAACGAGGAGGGTGAGGAGATCGGGAAAGTGCCCCTGGATGTCCTGCACTGAAGACCATCCAAGACGGTGCACAGATTGCATCGAATCACCTAAAGGTTGCTTTTGGGAATCTCGCTCTGAACGCGCCATGAATCGTCAGGAACGCCGGGCTGCTGCTCGAGAATCTCGCAAATCCAAAGGCCGCGCAGATTCTACCACACCGGTCGCTGCGCTTTTTGAGTCTGGGTTCGTCCACATGCGAGCCGGACAATTTCGCGACGCGGAGGTCTGTTGCCGCCAGGCTATTGCACTGGACGCCAACCACGCAGACTCGCTCCACTTGATGGGTTTACTATCCCAACAGGTCAAGCGCTATGACCACGCACACCAGTGGATTTCTCGCGCAATACGACAGGATCCCAAGCCAGTATACTTCCTCAGCCTTGGAATCGCCTTTCTGTCGCAAGGAGATCACAACGAGGCGCTGAAGGCCTTCGATAAGGCGCTCGAGCTGGGATTAGACGATCCCAGTCTGTGGCTGTCTCACGGCCAGACCCTGGTGAAACTGGAACGACCTGGCGACGCTCTGATCAGCTTTCAGCACGCGCTCAAGCTCAGTCCACAATATTGGGAGGCTGCGAACCAGTGTGGGATCCTTCTCCATCAACTGGGGCGAACCGAGGAGTCGCTTTCATATATCAACATATGCAACCAGTTGCGGCCAAATCACCTTCCAACCCTGCAACAGAGAGCGGCATTGCTGCACGGCTTGAAGCGGTTCGAGGACGCACTAGCGATCTGCCGCGATGCGTATGAACTCGACCCCGACAACGCCAACATCTGCAATAATCTCGGTATTGCACTAAGATTTTTGAAGGAAGATGAGGAATCATTGCAATGGTTCGACCGGGCCTTGGAGCTTCAATCAAACTTCGGAGATGCGCTTCACAATAAGGCGGTCGCGCTGACCAAGATGCATAAATTCGAGGAGGCTTTCGCGATTTATGATCGCCTAAAAGCTTCTGATCCAAACGACGTCATAGCAGATTTGGGAATTGCGCATCTTCATTTGTTAATGGGAGACTTCGAGGCAGGTTGGACTGGCCGCGAGGTGCGTTGGAAGAGTTCTACTCTTGGAGGGGACTATGCAAAAGTCCAGCAGCCCATTTGGCTTGGAAACGAGAGTCTCGAAGGCAAGACGATCTTGATCGCTGCGGATGAAGGCTTAGGGGATACAATTCAGTTCGTCCGCTACGTTCCTATGGTGGCGAGGCTAGGCGCTCAAATTATCCTTGTCGTTCAGGATGCGCTGCATTCTCTCTTGTCGCGTTTTTCGGGCATTGCTCAGTGCATTCCCTTGTCGGCGAGTAGTCACCTGCCGGCCTTCGATTTTCATTGCCCAATCATGAGCTTGCCGTTGTCGCTCAAGACGAGGTTGGAGTCTATCCCGTCTGCTATCTCGTATCTTCCCAATCCGCCAAGAGCTCGTGTGCGCGCTTGGAAAGAACGACTCGGCCCTCATCACAAGTTTCGCGTGGGGCTAGTATGGTCAGGAAACCCGGAGCATCTTGACGATTACAATCGATCGATACCATTGCGAACCCTCTCAAGTGTCCTGGATGTCAGCGCCACCTTCGTCAGCCTCCAGAAGGATCCGGGATCGAACGACAGAAAGGCTATGCAAGAGCGCCCGGGGCTTCTCGACTTCAGTGACGACCTAACCGATTTCGTAGAGACTGCGGCCTTAATCAAGTGTCTTGATCTCGTTGTCGCGGTAGACACCAGTGTTGCACATCTCGCCGCCTCGCTAGGACGGCCGACATGGGTTCTGTTACCTTACACTCCGGATTATCGCTGGTTGCTCGACCGCGACGATAGCCCTTGGTATCCGACCATGCGCCTGTTTCGACAGACGTCATCCCGAGATTGGCGAGAGGTGCTCGACCAAGTGCGAAGCGAGCTCAGACTTCGGACCTTTTTATTCGAAGGATTCCAGGCATCCGCGGCGTTCGAGAACCCTTTTCGTTAGGCGGATAGCAATGCTCTCTCTTGCCCGCCGTGATTTTTATTCCGGTTGAACTGGCCACCCGTTCAGGCGAAGGATGCGTGCGAGCCGCTTCAAGACATGAGGGCACACGCTCATGTTTCACCTTATCGAATGTGAGTTAGGCGTTTAAAATATTACGACGATCGCTTTTCCGTGGCCCCCATGATGGATTGGACCGAGAGTTCAGTATTTTCAGTTGGTTAGAAGGCGGCGCGTGCACGACGTGTGCACCGGGAGATCAAGAAGAATACATTGACGGCAAGCGTGGGCGATCACGCCTTGAGGCAATTTGACGTCTGCAGAAGCTAGCGCGCCTGGCTTCCGATTTTCACAGTGGGTGAATCCACCAGCGAAGTTTCTCAGAGCAGCTGACTCTTAATCAGCGGGTCCGAGGTTCGAGCCCTTGGTGCGCCCACCATCCTTAAGAAATTGGCCCGCAAGGGCTCTTTTAAACTCCTCGGCAGACCAAACCGGGTCTCGTACGACGCTCTTAATGGTCGTACGTCGCACGCCGTGCGACGAGGCGGATAATTAGGACCGAAGCCCATCCACTACTGTAACACGAGCCATACCGGTCTGCGTTCAGCTCTTCATGCCTTTCTTCCGCACCTGCAATTCAAGCCTGTGGATGCCGGAATCGGCGCGAGCCGCATTGCGGGCGCGGTAGTGCTTCACGATGGTCTGCGCACTTCGGTTTGAATGCCCAGTGATGTCGCAAATCGTCAGCAAGTCTCAGCCTGCCCGATCGAGCAGCATGACGCAGTTATCACGTAAGTCCTGGTCCTGCTTTTGGTCGAGTTCGCCGGCTCCGTGACGAACATCAGCGTGCGGCAAGGCTTCAGACGCCACGCTGCCTCATCGCTATTGCTGTCGCGTGCGGCCTGCGCACCCAGCTAGTCCGTTAATGCACGCTTGCGCCCATCGACCGCTCGAGCGCGTTGTCGCGCGCGAGAAAGCCGAAGATAGCAACGGCCCGGGCGGTAGACACTTAAATGCGAAATGTGCAGCACCTTGCTCAAGCCTCACCGCGGGAGGACAGTGAAGTTCACTCCCTTCAGGGCAGTCGAGCTGCACAGTCTCTACCTCGTTCACTAACGCAGGTTAGATCGGGTTCCAGTCAGTCCTCGGGGGTCTGCTCCCCCGCGGCTCGCCGTCGCTGCGATCGAGTGCTCGGAGGCGACCGCAATGCAGGTACAGCCGAGGCGCTTCGCTCCGCCTCTTTGACTTTAAGCCGGAGATCTTCCAGCTCTGACAGTTGACAAACGAGGTCGTTCAACCGTTGGACAAGAAGGACCGAGCGATAACCCTGCATCAACGCCCTCCTGAGTCTGCAGCTATCCAGACAGCAAAAGGACCCAGCCTCGGGGCGGATGAAGCTGGGGCTGTTGAGCTGCCTTGGCGAAGGCAGTCGCCCCTTGGGGAGGGCCCGGGAAAACTTGGCAATCGGCAAGTCGTTCCAAGCCGAACGAAAATGAGCTCCAGGCCCGCGGGGCAACGGGGAAAGCTTGGGCCGACTGCATTACCCACTTGGGGATGGGCGTTGGGAAAATTTGGTAACCGGCGAGCCGTTCCGCCTGCCGTGCCCCCGAAAATGTTTGTCGTCCTTGCCGTTGGGGCTGCCATCGCCGTCGCCGTTACCTCACGGCTCGCTTCTTCGTCGCCTCCATGAGCACGTGCGCCGGGGAGTGGTCGATCGATAAGCAGTGTCGACCGATCGAAAGCGCAGCCGGACGACTATAAATGAGGTTGAAATTATATCTTTAATCTAGTTTAATATCGAAAATTAAATCGAACGGTATTTTCGGGATTTCGGAATCATGCCTCAGTCTCCGTCCATCGTGCCCCATCCATATCCACGTGACGTCTATATTGTGCTTGAGGATTTCGGAGGTGGGCTCGGACGTGCCTGGAGCGAAACCTCCGAAGAGGACGCTAGTCGAGCGACGCTGATGCGCCAAATAATGGAAGGCCAATACAAGCATCCTGCTCGGATCGTAGTCTTCAACACGGTAGAGGGTTGGTCCCGTGATGTAACTGTAGAGATTGCAGATGAACTGCGCCGCTGCTTTGTCGAGTTCGATGACATTGCCCCAGCCGCGTTGGAATTCATCGAGAGAGTTGGAAGGAGTTGATTGTGGTGCCCACCGTACCCTAGTTTGCGCCAGTCTCACCAGCTTATCAGAGATGAGGATGATGCGACAGCACGAACGAACTAGCTACCGCGGCGAGGCGTGAGGCGACAGCTTGGTGCGGTATTAGGCCATCCCGTTGTTATGTCTGGTTGTGTTGGGAGCTGCCATGTCGATGAACTTCCGCAGCCGTGCGCCTCAGCTGACTGCCGGCAAGCAGATATTGTCATACGATTGAAAGAGGCGGAGCATCGATCGATGGTCGAACGCAGCTTTCTGGCCGTCGCGGACCGGGTCCAATATTGGCACGTGACCGACCTCGACGCCGCTGAGCCCTGCGATGCCTGCCGCACCTGGAGGCAATGATCGCGAACCTGATCGCTATGTTGCGAACGGACGACCCGCGGTCCTAAATGCTTGCTGGTGAGCTCGAGGCAGTAACAGTCGGAGCCGCCGGGCAGCCTTCACTCATTCGCGATTCGTCAAGATCAATGTTCATCCTCGCAGGATGTAGCCGAAGGCGAGCCCAAGGCATTCACTTCTTCGACCTCGCTCTCCATCCGTATTCCTCATGCGGAATCGTTGCGGTGATCTCGACGTCATTGCCGGCCGAAACGCGCCAGGCTGCCACCCCGAAGCACAAGGTCAGCGTCAGGGCGAGGGCAAGCAGAAGCATAGAGACGAAATGGCTCACGCGCGTGTATCCGTAAATCTGAAACCAGTTGAGAGCGTGCACAGAGGCCCGATTCGGAAAATGCAGACGATCTGACCCATCGGCCGTTTTCCCCATCCTTACACGGGGCCAAAAGCGCTCACGATCCCGATCGTGATCGGCACGAGTGCGACCACCACCCACAGAGCGGGCGAGCTGGAGGACAGGCCGACGACCAGTATCAAAACACCGATACCTACGAGGGCCGCTGAGATTGCGTAGGCGACTGCCTTTTCCATCTGTCGATCCACGAACAATAAGGGACCGGTCGCGCAAGCACGACTCGAGGCAAATCGAAACGTTCCCGTCTCGATTTAATTTGGTCTCAAAATTTCATTTAATTCTGTTTCAGTGGCTTAATTTCGCCAAATTACAACGCGCTTTCTGCGCGTCGGGGCAGGGCTATTAACCCGGAGTCCTGCATGTTCAATCGAGTAGTCGTAGCTTTATTGCTCGCTTTTGTGACATCCATTTCTTCTGAAGCACGCCCCTTGCGCGCCGCTTCGCCACCTGAATGCAACGTGATTATGCCATGCGACTTTTCATCTTCGCTGGTGCAGGCGCAGAGATACACGAGACCGGCACCGCGCCTGCAGCGAGGTGCCGTTGCTAGCCTACGGGCCAGCTCAGGGGCCTTAAGTAGTGAGATCGTCAGCGGTCGTCCGGCCGGTTGCCCTCGATCGTTCTGCGGATGTGGTGCGGCGATCCGAGTGTTTGGTCGGGTAGTACCGGAACTGAACCTCGCAGCCAATTGGCTGCGCTTTCCCCGCACCTCGCCAGCACCGGGAATGGTTGCCGCGCGACGTGGACACGTCTTCGTCCTTGAACGGCACATCGCCGGTGACATCTGGAAGGCGTACGATGCCAACTCAGGTGGGCACGCAACGCGAATTCACCCGCGCTCCCTGCGAGGGTACACCATCGTCAACCCTCATGCGGCCTAGGGCCATCGCGCAGCGTTCCCATTAGATTTTTCTCGCCACGTTCCGGAGCATCCGGCTCGCGGCTTCCGCTCAAAAACAGGGCCGCAGCAGTTTTCGCTGCGGCCCTGAAGTTGCAACTTGATTCTGCGCCAGCGTGTTCTCGCAGTTGGTCCCGAACACCGAAGTTGATAGGTCCGCCATCATGGGAAGCTTCAATGCAGCCAGGGCGTTCCATGACGATCATTGGCGTTCACATCAGAACGATAGAATTCGACGATGCGGTGCTTCATTGAGACCCGGACACGATAACCAGCGGATATCCACGCTCTCGCTTGAGGACCTGCTCTCTTCAGAGTGCTCCACCACGCAGTGAAGGTGTAGGCCGATCTCGGCAGAGGCTTCCCCAAGATCGCTTCAATTTCTGAAAAGGTCAGGCGGAGACTTTGACCGTTCTCCGTTCGCAGCCTTTCATGCAATGGCTGGTAAATCGACCTCGGCATGCGAGCACTATATCGACAAAATGGGCCGGCTGCCCGGCATTGGAATAGCAGTCTGGTGCATATAGAGCGCGGAGGCAAAAGGCATTATCATTCAGGTCTGCAAGACCTCGCGGAGCCTGACGCAGCGACGCCTCTTTAGTGTTCCCTTAGCTCTAGGTCTCTCAGCAGCACGTGGAGAAAGTCGCTGGCGTGGTCATAGCATTTACGACCATTCACGATCTCGCGGGTGCGCGGCTCCAGTGTGCTGGCGATGGCTTCCGCGCCGGGTAGATCAGCCTGGTGCGACCACTGCTGTAGCGGCCGATCAGGAATGTTTTGAGCGGATCCAAACAGCTTCAGCACACAATAATCGCCGTCGTGCTTGTGATCAGCTTTCGCATAAAAAGCGAATAACCCTCGAAAGGTATTACGGGAAACGGCAGGTTTTGCCATTTAACATTCCCCAACGTAAAATCGACTCGCTTTAAGTCTAGAAATCTGACGCGTTAACAAAATAAAATCCACTGGAATTTAATCGCTTGCCTTCGAAAAAGAGGTCATCAGAACTGACGTAAATCGAAGCACCATACGTCACAGTTCGCGCCGTCCTGCGTCTCCGATACCCTATGCTGCTACGGGACAATCGACCTTAGCAGGCGGCCGAGTAGGATGGGCGGGCCAGGGGCTGCCCCGCAAAATTGCTACCAGACCTCGCAAGTGACTGAGACGACCGATGTTCGCTCAACCCTCTCCCGAAGTCGCTCTCGTAATCAGACAGTCGGTCTGGCGCTGCCCGGTGAATAGCGCGCGATAGATCTGTCCCCGATCGAGGCCAGTTCAATTTGCATCGGCTGCGGCGACCCACTCGATCGGGGTGTCGCGACCGCAGGCCGGCACCTAGCCGCTCGACAGGGCATTGTCTGGTCGCCATTTCATGGCTTGACGTAGGTCCATCCCTGCTCCTGCAACTGCATCACCCTAACGACGCCCGACCTCACCACTTGGGCTTGGGCAACGATCGGAATGTCTTTATTTTCGGCCTTTTGCATTTTCTCTTGCGTGTTTCCACAGGCTTTGAATGATACTTCCGGCGTGCTCAGAGCCATTTCCTCGATTCGTGCTTTCACCGGCGACGTGTCATCGCGGAGCATATGGAGGCCGGGGCCGAAGGTAATCACCTCAACTTTCACCCCTTCACCAACCTCCTTGTAGTATTGCGCGACGTTGAGTGCATTGTTCAATGCAAGATTCATTGACGCGGAGTCGCTTGTGTTGACTTGAAGGATTAAGCGGTGCTCGTTCTTGGCAGCAGACGATGGCACGATGCGCGCCAGCTCAAATTGTTTTGGCGTCGCGGCCCGCGCCGATGAATTCGCGTGCGTTCTTGCCACGCCATGTGTTGAGGCTGCAGGCAAACTAGGCTGTGCCGGGAGCAGGCGAGTCTCCTGTGCCGCGGAACTAGACAGCCCGACCAGGAGCGAGATGATTGTCGCGATCATCGCTGTGATAATCTTCGGAAATTTGGGCATTATGTTGTTTCTCCAAGCAAGCTGAGGTTCATGATCAATTGTTGGGCTTCGCGATCGCGCGTGGCCATTTGCATGTTGTCGCCAATTTTGCACGCACGCTCTCGATACCATCGAGAGCGAACACTGCACCGGCGCCGGCCCCCGTCCGGCGTGACACATGCACAGAAAGTTCGCTGTGGCCGGGGATCGATTGCAACAGGCGAACGACATCGCTTTCAAGTGCGACACCGCGCGCCGCCGTGATTGTCGAGACCTGAAAAGGTGGATCATCATTGATGCGCAGGGAGACGGTGTAATCCTCGCGGCGGCCCGATAGGCCGGCTCCATCAAGCAACACTTCGGTCAGGCCGCCGCGACACCGTATCGACAGGCTCATTGCTGCGTCGGAACTGCCCCCTTGAGATGGTAGTGTAGCCTTGATCATCGATGAATAATCAACCGGCGAGGTGGTCTCGCTGACGATCCACGCCCCGGCTCCATTTGCGGGCCGATCAGAGACGCGAACCGGCGCCATAGGGTCTTCGGCGCCTCGGGCCCGAGCGAGGTCATTTGCGATCGCGAGCGTCACGACGAGAGCGATCAGGGTGAACGTCATTGTGCCGCCTGGCTCGAACGCGGCAGACGATCGAGCCAGGCCTGCGCCGCGGGAAAGCGCGTCAGGCCAGGGACCGTCGCCGCCAAGTTGATCGACTTCCATTTCGGATCGAAACCGGGCTCCTGCAGCTTGTTGATCCGCGAGAACAGGCGGTCGACAAAGCGCGCCACACGATGAAAGCGATTGGATTTGATCGGCCAATTGAAAGCGACCAGCACGGTTGGAACGGCAATAGTCGTCACGCGTTCCCCCTGCCTGATCAAGTTCGGGTAATCAGCTGCGTCCAGCCAAGATGGCAGATAATAATCTTCGAACTTGCTCTCGTAGGGGACCGGCAAGAACTTGAAGCCGACATCCCAGCGACCACGTATGAATGCATCCACCGGCTTCGAGGTTATGAAAACGACGGCGGCCAGCTCACCCCTGCGCATTTGTTCCATCGCAACCTGATGGGGGATGAATGCCTTATCGACCTCGATCCCAAGCCGGCTGAAAATCAGCGGGCCCGAATAAGCTGCGGCGGTACCTTGGGTGTTGAAATTGACCTTCTTTCCGACCAGATCACTCAAGCTCTGAATTTCGGGCCTGACGAATACGTGCAGTTCAGATGGAAACAGGTTGAGCACATAGGTGATCCGTCGCTGGATGTCCGGCACTTGGCTCTTGTACTCGTCAAGTGCGTCGGAATTGATGATTGCTGCATCAATGCCCCGCAAATACAGCAGCGAATTGACGTTTTCGGTTGCGCCACGGGTCACGATGGGCAGCACGTGGAGGTCCGTTCCATCATCGGCCACTCGCGCCATTTCCGCGGCAAGCCGAATGGGAGCTCCTTCCAGCAGACCTCCGGCAATTCCAACAGTCCAATCGTTCATGGCCGCAATTTCCGTCCTTGCATGATCCGCACGCGCCCGCGGAGTCTGCTGGGCCATTGCCAGGCAACAGCCCATGATCAGAAGCGGAGCGGCTATCACGATGAGGAGAAACCAAGAACGTATTCCAACCAGCTGCTTCATCGATCCGGCTCCCCTAGGAACGTCTATTCTGTTTTGTCCGCTGCACTCTTCACTTCGACACGTAAGTTAAAATTCGATCTGACTAGTCGATACAGCGCACGACCATTTGTCTGCACCGATGCTGCTAACGACCAAGTGCGTCGAACCGCTCCCTTGCCTCCTTGACCCCTCCGGCTGCTGCTCTGGCGTAAAGCTCCCGCGCCTTGGACGTGTCGCCGCGCGTTCCGCTCGCGCCCCATTTGGCAAGCAGGCTCGGATCATACGTTTCGGCGAGCGCGAAACTTGCCGGTGCGCTCCCTAATTCGGCAGCACGCTCCAGGACAACTCGTGCCGCGCCAATGTCGCCTTGTCGAAGCAATCCGGTTGCGCGAGCGATCAATCGCACGAGCGCGGCTGCGTTTTCGTTCCCGAGAACCGGGGATGGCGCCTTCGGCTCAGCTGCTGTGACCACGAGCTCTCGCGCGAATTGCGCGGGCGGCGCCTGCGGCGATCCCAGCAGCAGTGTTCGGAGCAGTTCCCTTGTTGGCGAATTGCCGGCCCCGCCTTCACCCGACACCCCGGCGGGTAGCCACGGTCCGACATTCGGGCGTGTTGCGGTAAGTTCTTGCTCATCTCGGCCGGATTGGTTGCATTCTCGCCGGAGCTGCTTTTTCAACTGTTCGGCTCGATCATCGTTTGCCGCGGCTTGCGCTTCATACGCGAACAGCTTGGAACGCGCCAACGAGAGCTCTTGCGCCAGCGCATCTGCTCTTTCGTGCTCTTCCCTCAATGAGAGCTTCAGTTTGGCCGAGGTATTCTCTGCCGTTCGGTTGGCCTGCGCCGTCTCTTCGATTGCCTTCGCGATCTGCTGGGATCGGTTGTCGAGCTCGATTCGCGTCGTCGCGAGCGTCTCCTCCAGCTGTTTGGTACGATCGTGCTCCTGTCGGAGGCTTGCCTGTACCTGAGCCTCCGCTGCCTCTTTTGCACTGATCTCTGCGGCTTGTCTGGTTACCTCTGCCGACTCGGTCTCCAGGTCGTGATGAGCGGCTGTCAGATTCTGCTCCAGCCGGTTTGCCCGATCTTTCTCCCGCTCGACAGCTTGTTGCAGCTCTCTCGGATCACTCTGTGCCCGGCGCTCGGGTTCGCGACCCTCGGTGCCGATTTCGCGGCTTAGCCGTGCCTGCACTTCGAAATCGTTGCGCGCCTTGACAAGTTCCCGTTCCAGACGCTCCGTGTGCAAGCGCTCCTCCCGAAGCGATTTCTGCAGCTTATTGGTTTCATTCTCGGTGGCCTCCGCAATGCTGGTCCATTGCTCGCGTGCATGCTGCAACAGCCCCAGCACGATATCCTGCTCCCGTCGGCATGTTCGAAGGTCACCAGCAAGGGCCTGTATCCTCTCCTGTTCTGCGGCGAGCACTTGCCGCGATCGCTCGGTATTGTTGATTGTGGCTTGTGCGAGCTTCAGGGGTGTCGTGTCGGCAGATGGTTTCAGCTGCGCCGCGCGCCACCCTCCCGAGCCGGTCGCGCCGCGCAAGTGCGTCGCCATGACATGGGCGTCGCTCGCCGGCCAATTTGGCTGCTGCGCGAGAACGGGTATGGTCAATACCGATATTACCGTCAGGAGAGTCGGTGCAACCCACGCCGACGTTGTTGCGCAGGTGCGCGCACAGCTACGAACACAATCCGAGACAATCCACACGTCTGCGCGGCGAACGGGCGATCCAAGGCCCGACCCTGCCTGCATCTGCGCTTGTGCCCACATCCGCGACATTAATGCGTCAATCCGTTTCCCAATTGCAATTTATCCATAGGCAAAAATAAACCATATTATATTTTATTCAATGATTTATGTCGCTAGTTAAATTTTCGGCCGATGCGGCCGGTCGCTTGAGAAGGAGATCGTCCAATGCTCCACCGAATCCCTTCTTTGATCGTTGCGATTATCACGAGCGTATCTGTGCTGGCCCTCGCCCAAGCAGGCGGCGCAGTGGCGGGCTCCGCGGGTGCTGGCACTGGGACGGGCACGGGCAGCGCCAACACTGGTGGGTCAGCTCCGTCCGGCATGGGTACGAATGCGAGCAGCGCCAACCCTGGTCCATCGGCGCCTCCAGGAATGGGGACACGAGACGTTGGTGCCGGTGCAAACCTGAGCCGCACCAGTCAAACCAACAGCCCGGACGTTCAACCCGCCACGTCGAAGTCGCGGGCGGCGGCGCAGGCCAAAAGAAATGCCGGCGCTGGCCACGCTCAAAATGGTCTGCCGATCGGAGCTATTGGCACCGGCACGAGCAACGAGGAGCAGATGATCGTTGGACCGTCACCTAACCGGAAAATACCGGCAGCGAAGGTCGACGGTAATATCGCTGGAATAGTTGGTAGGGGCTCCAGCCTTTCGGACCAGGTGAGCCGGCCGCGCGCCTCACGAGCTGGGGAAAAGGTGCTGGACGCCAAAGCGCAAGTCCAACGGCGAACGACAGTTTCGCATAAGCGCATTCCCGACCCAGAAAACAGAACTCGGTAGTCTGAGCGGCCCGAGCCGGGCAGCGAGCGCGCTTTGGCGTCCCTGCTCCGGTCTGCGCGCCGCCAGACAAAGGCGCCGGCAGGGCTTGGTTCTCCATGGGGCGCCCTGAAGAGGACTGACGCCCGGCACACGGCCGAGCGGGATTCGGGCTAAGCGAGAGCATTCACGCGGTTATGCGAGCGCTCGATTCCGCGGCATTCGGATCATGTCCGATCGGTCGGAGCGAGGAGCCAGCCGTGCATTGTTCGAAATGCTCGCGAAGCATGTCATTAGCCAAGTGCTCCCAGAACTCAGCTTCGGCGAGAAGCTTCCAGCTTCGATCAGGATGATGCGCAGAAGTCTGTCGGCACAGCGACGCCATCGCGCGCAAGCGGCGTACGGTCTCCATCCACTCCTCCCATTGGTTTTCTCTGACCTTATTTCCTGTTTTGCGTCGTATTAATTATGATTATATCAGATAACTAAATTTGCCTCCCATGGCGCGACTACCGAAATGATTTGACGCGAACGACTTTCGCTTTGCTTTCAAATTGTCTTATGAAGCGCTGCTTCATAAAACCTAAAGACAAATAAAAAGCCGGGGCTTAAACAACTCAGGTGCAGGACATGATCCGCAGCATGCCGCTCGTGGATGATCTCGGTCAGAGCCGGAAAGGGACGCCGGATCAAGCGCAGCACTTTTCCTGGCACAGAGCCTTCACTCGCATCGGCCTGCCTTGAAACTCCGCTGCGCGCACGCCTCATTGGGGAGCGATCGGGCGGCTGGAGCTGTGCCAAAGGGTTATCGGAGGCTTCAAGGTCGATCCGTGAAACGATCGTCTTCGAGTTCGCTGAAATTACGCGCGCCGCTCGCCATCATTGAATCCGCGTGCGGCAACTCGTCCCAAACCGGGGCCTACGCATCCGTGACGCCGGCCCTAATCTCGCTCTTTCTCCGAGGCTTCGCCCTTCCGCCCTTCGCACTTGCTCTCGTAGCCTCTGCAATTGGGCAAGCAGGCTAACGAGCTCCATCGCCGTTTGACGCAGAACAGCCAAGCGGCCGCAAACTGCACTACTCACTACAATACCCCCAAACAGGCCCTTGCAGGATCAGCGATCGGAAGCGTTAGTTTGCGCCGACCTGCCGGTGTGACGCTTAACTTACGGTTCATGAGGGCGTCAGTTCGCTTTACGACGATAGACCAAAATATTTCGCATCCTCCGGTAAGCCCTGGCAGAAATAGCCGCCAAGACAGGATTCTGGATGAACGCTGCGCCATGATTGAGCGCAACCGGTCCGTACCAAGACGAGTTCCCAGCCGGGGCGGCAGCCATGCCGCAACAGGTCAACTCCGCACACGCGACGTCAAATGAGACGGTCGGCCCAAACTCGTGTAGTGCTGGTCAGTTCGGCTCCGCGTCTGTACCGAAGCCCGCTACGCATCAGCACAGCGGCGCTTCCTCGAATATCTCCCTGGGCCGCACGACCGGCTCATCGACCCAGGCCTCGCGAGCGAACCAGTTGTGATTGGCGCGACAGACCGGGCATCGAGTATTGCCATAAAACACAACGCTCCGCAGGAAAGCCTCACGGTCCGACCTAATACCAGTAGGAATCGCGCGACCGGTTTGCGGACATTTGACCATGATCATTCCCATGCGAGCCTCCCTAGGAAATTATTCGTTGTCGAACGAAAGAGAACCGGCCGGCTGGAGTGCGTCGTCATCTCAGTGTGGGTTACTTGGGGGGCATCGCACACTGGGAGTGCTTGTTCGAGCAGGGCGGGTTGCTCGTGACGACGTTTTTCCAACCGGCCGGATCGCTGCTTGAGCGATTCCTTGGACGCCGCCGCTCTTTGGCTCAGCAGCGCGGGCGTTGACTATGCGTTTCTCGAAAGCTCCTGGGGCGCCACCGAAAATGGGCCAATCTGAGCGGGTGGGAGTTTTGCGCGTGCTATGCCGCTCGCGACGAAGACGATCATGTCGCCCGTGATGGGCAAATTGGCTAATTCGATCACCGGTTTCACTCCACTCTCGTCAGCGAAATATTCGTCGTTAGGATTTAATCCTGCAAATTAAGCCTTGCGCTGTCGGTCTGGTTTGCGACTCTCGTCAAGTTTTATTTTTTTCTGTCCTGCACGCAGGAGGCCAAGATCATCGCGGCGATTTCTGCGAGCTGTTCTCGGTCGGCTGTTATTTCGACGCAGGGCCCGCTTCTTGGTATTTGAATGGTTGCATCCGGTTCAAGCATGAAATAAATATTGATTATATTGAGATCATATAAATCCCGTTGTTAATTGTTGTCAATGACGTAAGCTGTTTTCGTCATTTTTTTGGTCGGAGGAGACGATGCGGGAATCAGTCCAGAAGAAGCGCAACTCCACCTCGGCTGCGAAGCAGTTGGCTCAAATGCGCGAGAAACTAGCGAGCATCAGCGAGAGGGAGCGCGTTCTACGAGAGCGGAGTGCTGCTCGCGAAGTTTACCGCTATCTGCTGGACTCTCACCGGTTGACCGCGCCGGCGACCTTTCTCGGAGGACAAGTGTTGAATATTTCTCCATCTGGGGTGAACGAGGGTGGTCAGCTGGCGGCGTGACCAGGGGCCGTATGGTCATTCGAAACGAATCCCAGTCAGGCGATGTGCATCCGCACTGAAGGTGGATTTGCGCCGCTGTAGCACGGCGATCAAGCCGAGTTTCCTCGGCAACTGCAGCTCGTTTGAACGCGCCGCGGACAGGACGTTGCAGGATCAGGATGTTGTCGCCGGCGCGGGGCCCCGGGGGGGGGCCCCCCCCCGGGGGGGGGTGGGTTCCACACAGAGCGCATATAAAAAAAAAAAACAGCAGTATGGTTTTTGTACCCAACCGGGGGAGCTGTTGTGGGGGGGGGGGG
>NZ_JBVVPN010000026.1:0-18327 GCF_055811035.1 Bradyrhizobium sp. MI1.10 | reverse complement strand
GGGGGCGGGTCCGGCGGCGGTCCCCCGGGGGGCGGGGCCTCCCCCGGCGGCGGGGGGGCCCCGCCGCCCCCCCCCCCCGCGCCGGCGGGGGGGGGGGGGGGGGGCGGCGCGCCCCCCCCCCCCGAAACAGAGATCGTCGCTATCGGGCATAGCCATGCTGGAAAAAGCAAAAACATCGGCAGAGATCGTGTTGAGACCCGCCGCGGGTGCAGTCTTCGCGCTGGTGGACGGTCGATCGGTGCTTTTCAGCGAGACAAGGCAGAAGCTCTATGAGTTGGACCAGCTAGGGGCATTCATTTGGTGCAAGTTGGCACAAGGCGCTTCTTTGGAAGACGTCCATCAGGAGCTTGGGCAGCTAGGCATTGGCGAGCGCGCAGCGCGCGAGTTCACGTGGCAGGCGATGAACGTCTGGATCGATCGAGGGGTGCTCGATCTCGACTGGCGAATGTCGGCCGATTGTGCCTTCTCAACGGTTCTTGGTCAGCGCAGGATCAGCGTCCGGGTTGCAAATCGGGACCTCTCGCAACAGTTGATTTCCCTCTTTTGCGTTACGGACGACAGCGGCGAGGAGGAGGAGGATATTGCGATCGAGACAATGACGCTCGGCGATCGAGTATTCTTCCGCGGGAATGACGCGAGCATCCAAAGATGTGAAGCCGCAGCTCTGGCCCCTACAATCAAAGCTCACATCACCGAACGACTTATCCGAAGCAATCAGTGGGCTTTCGCGCTCCACGCCGCTTCTCTTGTCAAGTGCGGCAAGGGCCTGCTGCTGTGCGGCCAACCGGGAGCCGGCAAGTCGACTCTGGCGCTAGAACTGGTAGACGCTGGATTTCAGTATGCCGGCGATGATGTTGCGCTGATCGGGGCTGACGGAACGATCTGCGGCATCCCATTTGCTCTCACCCTCAAGCAAGGATCGTGGCGGTTGCTATCCCGAGTGTATGGCGAGTGGGACGACGTGACGCACCGCCGGTCCGATGGCGCCGAAGTGCGGTATTTGCCGATTCCGGATGCGCACAATGGGAGCCTCTCTGCCAAGTGGATCATCTTTCTGAACCGGGTTGCAAGCGGCCCCGTCGAGCTGACCCCGCTGGATCAGGTTGATTCGATCAAGTGGCTCATTGAGGGGGCCTCTGCCGCAGACGGGAAGCTGTCGCAGTCCGGCTTTTTCGCTTTGAAGCGGATTGTTGCGGGCGCGCAATCGTTTCAACTTACTTTTTCCGAATCGGCGCAGGCTCGGGAGCTGCTGATGGAGTTGTGCAATGACAAGGCATAGTGCGGCACTGACAAGCCTTTGCAACTGCTTGCGAGGCTTGCCGCCCGTCGAAGTGGAGTGGACCTCCGTAATAGGGCTCGCAAACCAGACGTTGACGACGCCTGCGCTCATTGACTTCGTCGATCAATTTGCATCGGTGTTGCCAGACGACGTGTGCACATATATCCGCCAGATCCATCGCCGAAACGTGCTGCGCAACGATCGGCTGGCCGGTCAGTTGGAAGAGGCCGTCATTGCGATGAATGGCCAGGGAGTTACGCCGGTGTTGCTCAAGGGTGCGGCAACGCTAGCCACAGCACCTGTCGAGCGGCGGGGAGTTCGGCTGATGTGTGATTTGGATATTATGGTCATGCCGGACGAAGCTGAAAGAGCAGTCACCGCTCTGCGCGCGATTGGCTATCAAATTCATGAGCGGACCCTTCCCAACAGCAAGAGATGGTATGTCGAGTTGAACCGGCCTCGGGATGTCGGAACCATTGATCTGCAGCAGGGCGCTTCAGACCCGGCGTACTTTTACCGTGGCCCGGGAAATGCTCTGAACCATTGCGTCCCTGCGCGCTTGGGGCGGGGGAGCGCGTATATTCCCACGCCCACGTACCGAGCGCTTATGTTGATCATCCACGATCAGTTTCAAGACTTTGGTTATTGGCTCGGTGACCTCGATCTGCGACATCTTCTTGAATTGCGAGATGTGAACGGTTCTCTCGGGGGCATCGATTGGAGTGAGCTTACCTCTCATATCTCGGGCGGATTGATGAAGAACGCAGTCGAAACCCAGCTGCTTGCTCTCGCTGCGCTGCTTGGGGTCGAGGTCCCGCACTCGATGCGCTGCCGACTGATTCCTCGTCTGCAGTTCATGCGACAATTGATCCAAGCACGCTTTCCGGCCACACGTGTGCCATTCCTCGCAATGACGGTCTTGGACCTCAGAAATTACCGGAGCAGGGTGACCTCTGGCGACGCGCAAGCCGGCATGCGCGGGCGTGGATTGTGGTCTGTGCCAAGAGGATCCACTTTACAGTTTCTGTTGAGCGCGACCACGACGGTTCGTGCCGGAAAAGTCTAAGGCAGTAACGGTCACACGAGCGCCTTCGGGGGATTGAAGATTCCTCAACGGAACGGATTCCATCAGCCGCCTCCAGAGCGCGCATCAGGTGGGCCGATTTCCGGAATCCTCAGGCCAAACATTTGTGCAGTTGTGCAGTGCTAGGAATGCCCTTGACCACCCGCATTCCGATCAGGCGACTCGTCGTTCTCGCGAATCCTGAACTCTTCGAGCGTGTGCCCCGATTGGAGCGCGGCAACTAGCCAGCGAGGCTGTTTACCACGTCCCGACCAAGTCTCTGTCGGGCGGAGTGGATTGAAGTATTTTGGCACGACTTTTGGGTATTTGCGGCGCGGCGGCTCGCTCGTTCCGGCGTTGGCGGCCCGGCTTTCAGCTTCACCGAATTGAGCCGGCTGGTTGAGTTGCGCAAGACGTTTTTCGAGCTCTCGCTTCTCGACTGTGATCTTTTCGGCAAGTATCTTTGTCAGCTCTTCGTGAAGGAGCCAGAGTTCCTCAAAGTCCATGGTTTCGAGATCTTGCCGACGCATAGCATTCTCGTCACCGTTCGACTGACGCCTGATCCAACTGTCGCTCTCAGCTTACGAGCACATCATTGCCCGAACGCCCAAATCAACGATGGACCAAAGCCAGTGCTTCAAATCGACGCTACAATAAATAAATAGTATATTATTTAATAATTATTACTAGGAGAATTTTATTAAATGGAGATAGGCAGATCAATGACTTGCTGCAAAGCAAGAAAGGGGAGTATCTCAATCGAGTTCCTGTCGGCGTCTTCAACTCGGAGCATCCTTCCCCGGCTGCACCCTCGGACATTCGGGACCTGAAGCTCAAATCGAGTTCGGGCGGGTAGCGCGGTAGCGCTGAGGTACATTGAGTTCGTTGGCGCTCCGCGCATAGCCGAAGGCTGCAATATCGAGATTGCCAGAACAAAGGACAGCCTACGCCAACCATATTCATCGCGAATATGCGTCGCGGATGACGCGTCGGGCGCTTGATGCGATCCCGTCATATCAGTTCGCTTGAATGGTTCCACGGCTGCCCGCTGGGCGTGTGAAATTTACCCCTCCGCGATTAAATTATGCGGACAGCCTATTGTTTTGGCTTGATTGGCTGTTGCGACGCAGTTATCTGGAACGCGGATTTAAGTACGGTTCCATACATTTTGTTGGGTAAATCGAGTTCACCATCTTGATTAATGTCGATCTGGGGCATATTAAGTTTGGCGCAACTACAGGATGCGAGCATGCCAGCTAAGAAACTCGAATTAGAATCAATGTCCCTTGACGATCTCTGGTCGCTTCATGAGGAAATTAGCGGGATCTTATCGGATCGGATTAAGGCAGAAAAGCACGAATTGGAGAAGCGCTTGGCGGTTCTCGGGGGCGGGACGGCCGTTTTGGCGGATTCAAGCGAGCCGGGCGTGTCTCCGGCCGCCAAAGCGAGACGCAAATATCCGCGGGTGCTGCCGAAATACCGGAACCCCCAGACGTCAGAAACCTGGTCGGGGCGTGGCAAGCGGCCCCGGTGGTTGGTTGCTGCTATGAAGTCAGGCCGGAGAATTGAGGACTTTCGCATAGGGGATGCAAGTCCGAAGCTTCGTCAGCGCGCATAACCCAATCTGCATTGATCGACGGAATGGTTGCGGTCAAATGGCCGGCGCAGCGCCGTGATCCTGTGTGCCTAGTAGGCGTTGCGTCCCCGCAGCACTTCGATGGGAGTTTGCAGCAGGATTATGAGATCAAGCCGAAGGCCCCAGTTGTCGATGTACCACAGATCGTATTGTACGCGTGTTTCGACCGTGATGGCTGTGGGGGTTGGACCGCGGCAGCCATGGACTTGGGCCCATCCGGTCAATCCTGGCCTGACCCTGCGGCGCAAGGCGTAGTTCCGCACGAGCTTGTCGAATTCTCCGTCGTGAGCCAGGGCATGAGGACGCGGACCGACCAGCGACATGCTGCCGTCGAGAACATTTAGCAGCTGTGGCAGTTCGTCGAAGCTTGTCCGACGCAGCCATTTGCCGACGCGGGTGACGCGTCGGTCGAGGCGATGGGCCTGAAGGATCGCGGGCCCGTCCTCGAGCACATGCATCGTCCGGAATTTGCGGATCAGGAAGATCCGGCCATTAAAGCCACAGCGTTGTTGTCGAAAGAATATGGGGCCGGGCGAATCCAGCTTGATTGCAAGTGCGGCCAGCACAAGCAGAGGGGCAAATATCGTCAAGGCGAGCGCGGCGCCGAAAAGGTCGATGGTTCGCTTGGTCGCACAGTCCAGCGGCGTAAGAGGCCCACGCTGGAGTTCAACACAAACCGCACTTCCAAGAGTTCGCGTAGGATGTCGAAGCAGTTCGGATGTCGTACCGACCGGTACGAATACGACCGGTAGCGGCAAGACCCGCAAATCGGCAACGAAGGCCCGGAGTTCGGGCCATCGTTCCGGGTTCGCTTCGACCACCACCTGGTCGAGCTCGGAGCTGCGAATGTAGTCAATCACGCGAGCCGTTAGCCTCCTTCGTCCGGCAGGACCGAAGCCGATTGGGGGCAAGCTGAACCGGCCTCGGACACAATAACCATGCATCGCCAGCGTTTCAGACAGTCCGGCGTTTTTCGATGGCGGCTGGTCGCTAACCAGAACAATGTTTGTGCTGGCGAATTTTCTGCCGCTCAGGCCCCTCCCGAGAAGCGCTCTCACTCCCCACCGCTCGGCCATCAGCAAGCCGAGGCCCAGGAGCGCGAAAAGTGTGCCTGCTTGGTGAGAAGAGCCCGGACCAATTGCAAAGCCGTACACGGCCCATATCAAGAGCAACAATGACGTCCATGCCATCCAGACGGCGCGCATCTGACTTCGCAGGACGAGAAGCTCAGCTGGCCGATAAAGGCCGTGGGTCTTCAAGAGGCAAACGAGACATGCTGCGCTGACGAGCGCCAAGCCAAGTGCGTTGCTCAAGTCGCCTGCAGCCCACCCATTCTGAGCTTGGCACAGCCACATCGAAATAACGCTCGCAAAAACAATCGTCGCAACATCCGCACAGACCGCCACGTATTCGATCGAGTCGTACCGGAGGGGCCATTTGTGCTGGCGGGATAGCGACGGCCCGGGACTGACACGATCCGTAACCTCCCGATCGGGGAAATGTCGGTTCACGAAATTCATTGTCAGGACACCTGCGGTTAATATTTAATATACTATTAATTAATCCGATCTTTCAAGAGAAGAAATACTCGTTTGGCCATTTAATATGTCGCACTGCTCGGAGGCCTATCGAGATCCCTGTCGGGAATTCCGCGCGCGCATGCTGTCGAGGTACGACGGATCCAGCTCCGAAATCAGGTTCTCGAGATAGACCTTCCCGTCGGCTGAGGCTAACCGGTATGCAGCCACAAGCGCCGGCCTGAGGGCAGGCCGATGCGTAACGATGAAACTGACGTCGCGCTTGATCAAGTCACGGAATTCAAGCTCCCATACCACAGCGTCTGTGGCGAACGCGACGGATAGCCGTAACGGAAGCAGATCCAAATCATTCGGCGCGGTATAGTACGACATCTTGAGCATCGCTGCCGTCCCAGACCGGGTCAAATCGTGCTTCGAGGCCGCCGCGAGCATGAGCCAAATGTCGCCGCGAAACGGCGAAGAGCGTAATGCACGGGCAAACGCATTCGAAGCCACCGGAAGAGCCGTCTTCTGCTCGTCTGCGGATAGTGCCGGATCCCAGCTGGATCTCGATTCCCCTCGGATCCATAGGTCTTCACGTGCTGCCGCAACTGAAGCCGGTTTCGAGGTCGCATTCGGCCATGCTGCGGTCAATACGCCTGTCGGCAAAGAAGAGTGACCACCGAGATACCAGGCGGGCAAGACCATCCAAATTGCCTGCACGAGCAGTGTGATACCAAGAACCATCAGAGCAACGCGGGGCCAGGCGGTGACAAGCGCTGACGCGAATCTT
The DNA here is from genome assembly GCF_055811035.1 of Bradyrhizobium sp. MI1.10. Taxonomy (NCBI): domain Bacteria; kingdom Pseudomonadati; phylum Pseudomonadota; class Alphaproteobacteria; order Hyphomicrobiales; family Nitrobacteraceae; genus Bradyrhizobium; species Bradyrhizobium sp. MI1.10. The sequence continues at coordinate 12,039 of NZ_JBVVPN010000026.1, read as the reverse complement.
GGACGAGATGCCGGAGCTGGACCGCCCATCCAATCTGAAGTCTCTTTCGATCCCGGGGATATGGCGTCACGGCCTGCGCCGGGGACGCTTTGACCGAATGCCAGTCCAAAAACGGCGGCGATCAAAAGCGATGCGCCCAAATCCAAAATTTCATGGTCGGCAAAGGCCAGTACCGTCAGTGTAATCGAAGCGCCGGCGCCCAAGGCTGGGTACACGTAATCGTAAGCTCGCGACAGAGACCGCCTGATCAGAATACAAGCGCCGAGCATTGCTACAACCACGAGACCGCAAAGGAACGCCCACCCCATATCCACAACAATTGCGGCGGCGGCCGTTGGCCTTTCTCGCAGCGCACCGCTTCCGATGTCCCGATAAATCGGCAAAAGAACGGCCGAAGCGCCTGCACCGGATCCCGCCGGTCGGACGTCCTGTAGCATCCGTTCTGTCGCGATCTGGCTGCTCGTTGACAAAGCGATCGTCAGATCGGTGTTCGTCCTGAACGGAATGACCGTCACGCTGGCAATAAGAAATATTACGGCGGTTGCGAGAACGCCAGCGGTACCCCACAAACCGAAGAACCACCTGCGAATTGCGAACACCGAGAGCAGGATTCCTGATCCGAGGAGCGCGGCAACGACGGCGGTCGAGTTGGTCCGAATGAGCAGCGCGGCCATGCAGACAGTCATTGCGATGATCGCGGCGGACAGAGCTGGGAGCGGGGCTGGCCCAATTGTTCCTGGCCGACTGCGGCGCCGAAATTGATCGACTGCGCGTATTGCCGTCGCGCAGGAGAGCAAGAGGCCGAGCACTGCGACGGTTGAGCCATCGGGCCCGGCGACACCAGCAGTTTCCTTACCGAACCACATAGCTGTGGCGATCGTGGCTATCAACAGCAGGATATGCAGGACTTGCGCTGCACGATATCGGTCAAGTGTGACGACGGCAGTGAGAAGGGCAGCGGCGAGCACAGCGCAATACTGGGCGAACGAGAACATCGTCGCCCCGGTATCGACCGTGATTACTTCGGCGAGGGGTTCGTTCAAGGCCGCCGATGCGGTTGCCCAGATGGCATTGCCGAGTGTGCCCATAGGCATCGGCACTGCCTGTGACGCCATCCAGAGCGCCGGAGCCGCAAGCACAACGCCGAGACCAGGCCGGAGCAGCTTGGCGAGCCCGAGGGAGGCGGATGATGGAACGATCGCAACGACCAGCGCAGCCGTTGCAAGTACGAACGACGCCAATATCCTGATTTGCAGGCTTTCTGGCATTGCGAGCGCCGCGATGATCGCCACTAACTCGGCTAACATGACAAGCCGGATAATCATGTAAACACCATCTTGTGGTGCGGCCACTCCGCTGATCCGCTAGCCGGAGAACGTGGAGCCGCTACGAGACAGCCTTAAGACCCGGAAAGACCATAACGGATGTAGTGGCTATCATGATAGTAGTAGCTCCGATGTCCGTCATATCGAGCCATGGCCTTGGTATCCGTTTTGCTGAGAACCGCCCCAATCAGCGATCCGTGAATGTTGGGTGCCGTGTGCAATGCGTGCTGCACGACATCTATTTTGGTCCGGCCCCATTCAACAACGAGAATGTAGCAGTCTATTAGAGATGAAGTGGCTCGGACATCAACCAGCGGGGTCAGGGGAGGAAGGTCGACGATGACGTAGTCATAGTCAGCTCGCAAACGGTCGAACAACTTGCTTATCGCGTCGGCGCAAAGAATTTCGCTGGTGTGAAGCAGAGGTCCCCGCCGCACGGCGGGTAGAAATGCAAGATTGGTTGTCGGATCCCGCCAAATTGCGTCCGCGAGGGAGCGGCTGCCGTTTGCAACTTCGATGATTCCGGCGACGGCTTTGGGCGCAAAGATAGCAGATAGCGAGGGATTCCTGAGGTCGCAATCGACGATGATGGCTTTCTTACCCGTGTGCCCGATCAATTGCGCGAGCGAGGCAGCAATCGTGGTCTTGCCCTCATTCGGTAGGGCCGAGGTAATCCCGATGACCTGGGAGGAGATTTTTGCCGGATTGTGGTCGATGGCTAGCTTGATGGAGCGAATTGCCTCGGTATATCGAGATAGCGGCATGCCGACCACGGTCCGATGAACTGCGGTCGGCGACGAGACTATCCGTTGCTGAACATCATCATCGGTTTGCTGGAGACGAACTGATGGCTTCGGGGATTTGCGGGCCGGTAGCAATGGGACCGAAGAAATGCAAGGCAATTCCAGCACGGTTTCCACTTGTGAAGAGGTACGAAAGACGCGGTCCATGACGTCTCTGAGCAGCGCCAAGCCGATGCCCAGCGCGAGACCGCCGAGGATCCCGAGCGTCAGCACCAACCTTGTCTTAGGCTTGCTCTTGCTCGGCGGCGGCGAAGCAGGAAAAACGACCCGCGTTTCCGAGATGGGGAATGTCTCCTGCTGTGCAGAACCCATGTAACGCTGCAGGAAAGTCTCATGCAAGCTCCGCAAGCCCTTTGCTCGGCTCTCCAGATCCTTGATAGTCAGCTCAGCAGAATTGACTGAACGGGACTGAGAGACGGCCTTGGCCAGCTGCTTTTCGATTTCTTCCTGCCGCTGTTTGGCGAACTCGAATTCGCTTCGGCTGACTTCGGCAAGTCTCTTGACCTCGTCGAAGATGGAGGCGCGAAATTCCCGGATGCGGTTACGGACACTGACAACCGCCAGGTGGTCGCGACCGACCCTGGCTGTCAACTCGGCCTCTCGCCGCGTGAGTTCCAGATATTGTTGGCGGAGCCCCGTAATGATCTGACTGTTTGTCGCATCGGCCCCGATAGCATCCAGATTGATCATCGGGGGCGGCTTTTGCGGATCGGAGGTAAGGAGAGATTCATACCGAGCCAACTTGGCCGTGGCCTCAGAGGTCTGGGCGCGTGCGGCAGCCAGTCGATTGTTGATTTCTGTGATCTGCCGCTCGTCGATGGGCTTTCCGTCCAAAGACACGATATTGTTCTGGGCCTTGTAGACATCGACGGCACGTTGTGCAGCGAGGGCTTGGTCACCGAGATCGCGCAGCCTCTCCTGCAGCCAGCTTGTTGCCCTGCGATTGGCATCGAATTTTGCATTGAGCTGGTCCGCAACATAGGTATTGGCTACCGCGTTGACGATCTCCGCGGCTCGGGCTGCGTTGCTCGAACTGAAATTGATTTCAATGACGTTGCTGAACCCGACACGTCCTGTTGAAAGCCGACTCAGAAATGCGTCTACGAGAGCGTCCGATGGTTCGCCCTTTGTATCGGGCGGGTTATCTTTCCTCGATCCAGTCGGTGCCCATGACTGAATTCGTTGCCAGAGCGACTGTAGAGATAGCCCTGACGCACGAAAGTCCGGATCGTCAGCCAGTTTCAACTGGTCGATGACCGCGACCGCAGTGGCCTTTGATCTCAGGAGCTGAAGCTGGGTCTCGATTTGATTGAGATCGAAAGCCGTCTCGGCGAGCAGTGATTGCTGCTGGACAAATAGGGGCCTTGGATTAGCCAACAGGATCTGAACCTGCGCCGTATAGGTTGGAGTCACCAAACGGAGATAGAGCATGCTGGCCGCAGTTGCGAGTGTAGCAGTGACAAGGATTACGAAATATTGGCGTCGTAGAAGCCCGACGCCGTAATTGATGACGTCGCTGATTCCTCCGCCGTCTGCCTGAGCGGGTTGAGCCAGGTTCACCGGCAGCCGCAGTCTATCCGTGTGTTGAAGATTGTTCTGGAGCATCACGTACCTGTCCGACGGTGGGGTCACGTTGGGGCCGCCCCGCCCGTAGACCAACGTTCAGGCAGGACGTCCGGGCGCTCGGTGATTATATACATTAAAAAAATCTGCTTGCCAAATTAAATAAATCATATATTAATTATGGTGAGATACAAATAAGGACGAGGCAATCGCCCCGGCGCGGTGCCGACAAAACAGACGATATTTCCGTAGCTTGCAGCACATCGTATTTGGATCGAAAATAATGTGAGCGTTCAGAGGCGGATTGGCGGACGGAAAAATTAATTCTATCGATGATTATGGTCCGCTGCTTGAAACCCGATCGAAATTAAGGACCGGCAGGAGGGCGCCTAATGCTGGAACTGCGATCCTTGGCTATCCCCGATGTCAAAGTAATTCGAGCAGATCGCATTTCCGACGGCCGCGGCTACTTCTGTGAGACCTTTCAGCGATCGGCTTTTGCTGAGAAGGGAATCTTGCATGACTTCGTTCAGGATAATCAGTCCAGCTCAGATCGGATCGGCACGGTGCGCGGCTTGCATTTCCAGCGACCGCCTTTCGCCCAGGCCAAGCTCATACGGGTGTTGAATGGGGCCATTCTCGATATTGCCGTTGATCTCCGACGTTCATCGCCCGACTTTGGCAAGCATATCGCCATCCAGTTGGATAGCGAAAGCGGTGAGCAGGTGTTCATTCCGAAGGGATTCGCGCATGGTTTCTGTACGCTGCAGCCCAAGACCGTGGTCTTGTACAAGGTCGATCAGGTCTACGCCCCGAGCCATGACGGCGGCGTCTATTGGGCTGATCCCGCACTAGCGATCAAGTGGCCCGTCACACCGTCAGAGGCTCAGATATCGCCAAAGGACCAGATTTTGCCTACGCTCAACCAGCTTGCTTGCATTTTCGAATAGTGGAGATGAGTAGAATGCGTATCCTAGTGACCGGCGGAGCGGGCTTCATCGGTTCTGCTGTGTGTCGCCGTTTGGTGCTGCAGACCAGTGCCGCTGTGGTCAACATCGACAAGTTGACATACGCAGCCGACCTGACTTCGCTGACGAGCATCGAGGGGCTGGGGTCTTATGCATTCCTGCAGTCCGACATCTGCGATCGAGACGCTATTGATCTCGCGTTCGCCGACTACGAGCCGGATGCGATCATACACCTGGCCGCCGAAAGCCACGTCGACCGTTCGATCACCGGACCCGAGGCTTTCGTCAGCACCAATATAGTTGGTACCTACACGCTGTTGCAGGCGGCCAGGACCTACTACGAACGTCTGCCGCTTCCGCGGCGCAAGCAGTTCCGCTTCATTCACGTATCGACAGACGAAGTCTACGGGTCATTGGGCCCGGAGGACTTGTTTCGCGAGGACACGCCCTACAGGCCGAGTTCGCCATATTCGGCGAGCAAGGCGGCCTCGGACCACCTCGCACTCGCGTGGTTTCGAACCTACGGTCTTCCGGTCATCGTATCGAATTGTTCGAACAACTACGGGCCGTACCAGTTCCCGGAAAAGCTCATCCCGCTGACGATCATCAATGCGCTCGACCGGAACCCGCTACCGGTCTATGGCGACGGCAGAAATATTCGCGACTGGCTTCATGTCGATGATCATGCCGCTGGCTTGATAAGACTTCTGTACGAAGGAAGACCGGGCGAGAAGTACAATTTCGGCGGGGATGGCCAGCGAACCAACCTGGAGGTGGTCACCCGGATTTGTGACGTGGTGGATCGGTTATCCCCGGGCGCGGGAGCGAGACGATCTCTCATTAGGTTCGTGCCGGATCGTCCAGGACATGATGCGCGCTATGCGATCGACGCGTCGAAGGCACATCGCGAACTAGGCTGGGAACCGACGAGAACCTTCGAACAGGGCTTGGCCGAAACAGTCGGATGGTATCTCGACAATCGTGCATGGTGGCAGCGTGCTCGCTGCGGTGTCTATGACGGCTCGCGTCTGGGTCTGCTCGCTGCTCAACATTGAGGTGAAGATGACAGATCGACCCATCCTCATTGCCGGGCGGAACGGTCAGTTGGCAAAGTGTCTTCGTGATCTCGCTGCGATGCGCGGTCTGCCCGCGGTGGCTCTCGGGCACCGAGAACTCGATCTGGAGAACCGCGAAGGGATCGATAAGCTCATCGCGTCGATCGCGCCGTCTGCAATCATCAATACGGCCGCTTATACGGCTGTTGATCGGGCCGAATCTGAAGCGGCGAAAGTGTTCAGCATCAACCGCGATGGTGCGGCAACGCTGGCAAATGTCGCTTGGCAGCTGAATGTTCCACTCATCCATCTCTCGACCGACTATGTGTTCGACGGCGCAAAACCGGATGCGTACGACGAAAGCGACATTCCCGCGCCGTTAAATGTGTACGGCGCGTCGAAGCTTGCCGGCGAAGCTGCTGTATTGGCCGCGCACCCGCTCGCGACCGTGATCAGATGCTCGTGGCTTTACAGCCCCTATAGCTGCAACTTCGTTCGAACGATGTTGCGGTTATGCGGGACGCAGCCCATCGTAAGGGTTGTCCGAGACCAGCACGGAAATCCGACCTACGCATACGACCTCGCGGAGGCTATCCTTCAGATCGCAGAACGGTCAGTAACAGTCGATCGCAGGGCAGCAGCCGGCATCTTTCATCTCGCCGGGCAGGGCGAGACAAGCTGGCACGACTTTGCGAAGGCAATCTTCGACGAGATTTCCCGTCGTGGAGCGCGGGTTCCGGCGCTCGAGGCGATCACGACGGAAGAGTTTCCGACCGCTGCGCGTCGACCCCGAAACTCGCGCCTGGATTCATCCAAGGCCGAACGCGTGTTCGGGATTCGATTGCCGCCTTGGCGCCATTCACTCGAAGCCTGTCTCGACCAACTAGTCGGAGAAGGAGAAACCGATGTTGAAGGGAATCGTGCTGGCTGGCGGCAGCGGAACGCGCCTCTATCCGATCACGCGCGTGGTCAGCAAGCAGTTGCTCCCGATCTATGACAAGCCGATGATCTACTATCCCCTGTCGACGCTGATGTTGGCAGGGATCCGCGAAATTCTGATTATCACCACGCCTTCAGACCGGTGTCAGTTCGAGCTGTTGCTGGGGGACGGCAGCCAGTGGGGCATTCGGCTCAGCTACGCGGAGCAAACCCGTCCCTCCGGTCTCGCGGACGCCTTCATTGTTGGTGCCGATTTCATCGGAAGCGATCGTGTGGCGATGGTGCTTGGTGACAATATTTTCTTCGGCGATGGCCTGAGCGAACTGCTTGCCAGGGCGGCGGGACGTGAGGAAGGCGCAACAGTTTTTGCTTATCACGTGCGGGACCCAGAACGTTACGGCGTCGTCGCGTTTGATGAGGCGGACCGCCCAGTATCGATCGAGGAGAAACCCAGACGGCCTGCTTCGAATTGGGCAATCACCGGGCTGTATTTCTTCGATAATCGCGTTGTCCGCTACGCTCGTCGCGTCGAGCCATCGTCGCGCGGAGAGCTCGAGATTACCGATCTTCAGATGCGCTACCTTGCGGCCAAAACGCTACATGTTGAGCGCATGGGGCGGGGGTTCGCCTGGCTGGATACCGGCACGGTTGAGTCGCTCATCGATGCCGGGACGTTCGTGCAGACCCTGGAAAAGCGGCAGGGAATGAAGATCGCCTGTCTCGAGGAGGTCGCCTTCAGACTCGGCTTCATCAATCGTGATCAACTTCTCGCGCTGGCGCAACCGTTGGAGAAGAGCGGCTACGGCAAATATCTGAACGAAATCACTCGGCTACCGCATTTCGTTTCGCACTAAACGCCCCTCAGTCGTTATTTGGAGTTATGTTAAATCTATGCGTATTGAATTGACGGGCAGTTTAAAATAGAATTAAAATATATATTGACGATTTATTTAATCGGTATAGCCATGCTGCTTCAAAAGGCGAGCGTCTTCGGTCGGGGAGCCCGGGCCGTTTTTCCAGGGGAAGATATTCCCGCCTTTTGGCGAGAAGCCTCGTTCGGGAATGCATTCGATGGCTCCGATCCGCCCGGCCGGTGGGATCCGCCGTTTGCTAATTTGCCACCAAGTGACGCCACTTTCTTCTCGCAGTCGTCTCGGGCCAGACCGGGCGACCCGCCGGACCTACGCTGCGTTGTGCCCCGCCTCTTCGCGGCATGTTCCCAGTCGCGATTGTCTGCTCTGCTGTCTTCGACATCTTTGACGAGCCGCCATCTGGGTTTGGTCCCGACGTTCCCATCTGTGGCAAACGGAGGGACGCCGCCGACATCATCATCGGTTTCGACACCGGGCACCACTCACTGGACCAATTCGAGGGACGGAGTCTGGAATGTCGCTACGAACTGGAGCGCCGGCGTCCCGGGCAGCATTGGCTCTGCCTTCCTCGATGCGGCGGGAGCGTATGTCGTCACCAGCACGGCCCGCGTTGATATCGAGAGCCTGGTCGTTGATGCAGGCGCGACGCTTTCGTTCGGTGCCGGGTCGCCCTTTATCGTCGAAGACGATGCAGTGAACAATGGGACTGTCGACGCTGGGGCATTCCTTGGCAATCGCATTGCTGCGGGGGACTTCAAGGGTGACGTCAGCGGCACGGGATCTTTCGAAATTTCAGACAAGGCGACCCTGGAGATCGGAGGTTCGGTTTCGGGGCAATTCTTGAATGGATCGTTCTCCGGCATAACCGTGTCGTTCGACACGGGGGTTGGCACGCTTGTCCTCGACCAGTCGGCCAAGTTCCAGGGGTTGATTGCCGGTTCATCGCCGGGGGCACCGCTTTCGCCAGAGAACTTCATCGACTTGAAGGATCTGCCCTTCACATCGTCGATGTCGGCGACTGTCCATTATGACAACAGCTCGAATATCAGCGTGGTCGATTTCAGCAATGGTGCGGCCAATGTCACCTTGCTGTTCTCGGGGATGGACTCGAATTGGAATTTCAGAAGCGACGGGCAGGGAGGCACCATTGTCTCCGATCCACCCACAAATCCCATCGTACTGGAAAACCAGAAGCCAGGTACGCCGAAAAGTGTCTGGCAGATCCAGCCGGGCGGCAATTCGCATCTGACCCAGGGATTTGCGACAGCAATCAGCGCCAATGTCGGCGGGACGGTCCAATTCAAGATCAACAACCTGACCGGCAATCCGAACTATCGCGTCGATGTTTACCGGCTGGGCTATTACGGCGGTGATGGTGCCAGAATGGTTACGAGCCTGCAGCATCAGGCCGCAGCTTCCGTCGTCCAACCCGCTCCATTGACGGACCCATCTAGGGGCCTAGTAGATGCCGGCAATTGGAGCGTGACCGACTCCTGGAGCGTGCCAACCGATGCGGTCTCGGGCGTCTACATCGCCAACGTCGTCAACGGCACCGAAATTTTCCAGATCCCGTTCATCATAAGGAACGACGCTTCGCACAGCGACATCGTCCTCCAGACAAGTGATGAAGACTGGCAAGCCTACAACGGCTGGGGAGGGGCCAACCTTTATTTCGGGAACGGCCCGGGCATCAACGGATCAGCCTTCGCGGTCAGTTACAATCGCCCCCTCGTAACGCGTGACGGCGAGGGAACCTTTTCCGAGGGGGGAGACTCCCCGTTCACGGCCGAGTTTGCGGCCATTCAGTGGCTCGAGCAAAACGGGTACGATGTCTCCTACATTTCTGGAATCGACGCTGCGACAAATGGCTCGTTGTTGCTGAACCATAAGATCTTCATGGACGCGGGGCATGACGAGTATTGGACCGAAGCTCAGCGCGCTAACGTAGAGGCCGCAGCGCATGCTGGCGTGAACCTTGCGTTTCTCACAGGCAACGAGATCTTTTGGAAAACAAGGTTGGCGCCCAGCATCGACGGGAGCGGATCAGCCAACCGCACACTCATCAGCTACAAGGATACGCATGCAAATGCGTTGATTGATCCGACAGGACGGGCGACCGGCAATTTCGCTGATCCGCGGTTCGGTCCGGCTCTTCCCGCGAATGAGTTGACCGGTACATTGTTCGCAGTCAACGCGTTTCGGTATGACACGATCACGATACCGTATCCGATGACCCAATTGCGTTTCTGGCGCAATACAGCTGTCGGGCAAACAGCTCCCGGGCAGACCGCCTCGCTCGTACCGGGCCTATTAGGCGTCGAATGGGACGTCGCACCCGACAACGGATTCCGCCCAGCCGGGTTGGTCAATGTCTCATCTTCAACAGTGCAGGTGAATGGACAGTATCTCCTTGATTATGGCAACACGTTCGCAAATGGCACAGCGACCCACAATCTCGTAGTGCATCGGGATCCCGTTAGTGGTGCACTGATATTCTCGGCCGGTTCAATCAACTGGTCGTGGGGGCTTGCTAGCGACCACGACGGACCGGCGACTCCGGTGGATCCCAATGTACAGCAGGCGATGGTCAATCTGTTCGCCGACATGGGGGTTCAGCCGGGGACGCTGCAAGCGAGCTTGACGATCGCGACCCAATCGACAGACGCTACAGCGCCGACCTCCGGCATCACGAATCTCTCGGCTGCCACCGTTGCCGAGGGGCAATCGATCACAGTGACGGGGACGGCCACTGACGCGGGTGGAAAGATTGCCGGAGTCGAGGTTTCCACCGATGGTGGCGCAACCTGGCATCCCGCCACCAGCAACGTCGGTGCGGCGAACGCGACGTGGTCATACACGTTCGTCACAGGCGCTCAGGGAACATATAATCTCAAGACCAGGGCGGTAGACGATAGCCTGAACCTGGAAACACCCGCTGCAGGTGTTACTTACACCGTCAATCCGTCTTCCAACCTGACACTCTTCAGCATTGCCGATACGCCCACGGTGATCTCGAACGACGATTCCGGCTCAGTTGAGCTTGGTGTCAAATTCGTCCCCACCGTGTCGGGCAAGATCACCGGCATTCGTTTCTACAAAGCGTCTGAGAACATTGGCACTCACATCGGTGATCTCTGGACCACAAACGGCACTCTGCTTGGGAGCGCCACCTTCACCAACGAAACGGCGAGCGGCTGGCAGCAGGTTAATTTCGCCACGCCTATCAGTGTGAACGCTGGCGTGACGTATGTTGCTTCCTATCACACGAACACCGGCCACTATTCCTCAACTGATTTCTACTTCATCAACTATGGAGGCCTTACGAAAGGGGCGCTCACTGCGCCTGGCAGCAGCCTCAACGGCGTCTTTGCCTATGGCAGTGGCCCGATCTTCCCCGACGACGTTTCCTCTACAAAGGCCGCAAATTACTGGGTCGACGTCGTTTTCTCTGATTCCGGCACGACGTCACCACAAGCTAACGGGGACAGCGGCTTCACGGTTAGTCAAAATGGTGTGCTGAACATTCCGGCATCAACGCTGCTCGCGAACGACACCAACCCGTCCGGATTGGCTTTCTCACTTAGTGGCGTCAGTAATCCGGTCAATGGAAGCGTAGGCTACAATTCGCAAAATCAGACCGTGACTTTTGCCCCTGCCAATGGTTATGCCGGGACAGCGGGTTTCACCTATACGATCACGGACACGAGCGGGCAAAGTGGGTCCGGCCAGGTATCGCTCAACGTCAGTTATCCAGTCTCTGCGCAGAGTCTGTTCGGCACCAATGATGCGCCAGGGGCCCCCAATTCCGGCGATACCAGCCCCGTCGAAGTTGGAGTCAAGTTTACCTCATCCGTGAACGGGACAATAACCGGCCTGCGCTTCTACAAGGGATCTTTGAATACCGGTCCCCATGTTGCGGATCTCTGGAGCTCGACCGGTACCCTGCTTGCGACTGCCACGTTCACGAACGAGACAGCCAGCGGCTGGCAGCAGGTCAACTTCTCCACTCCTGTGGCCATCACGGCAGGCACCACCTACGTCGCGTCCTACCACACGAACGGTAATTATTCCGGTACGCAGAACTATTTCACGACGTCGCTTACCAACGGCCAGTTAACGGCTCCGGCTAGCGGCAATGGTGTCTATGGCTACGGATCCGGAAGCATTTTCCCGACCAGCACCTACAAAGCTTCCAACTACTGGGTCGACATCGTGTTCAGCGGATCCTCGACCACCAACAATACACCGCCCACCGCGGTTGTTGATGTTGGTGATGCCACCGAGAAGGGCGGGGTGAACAACAGCACCGGTGGCACGGCGGCCACGGGCAACGTGCTGACCAACGATACCGATCCCGATGCGAATGATACCAAGACGGTCACCGCCGTCAGCTTCGGCTCGACCAGTGGCACACTCGGTTCAGCGCTCTCTGGAGCGCACGGCAGCCTGGTGCTCAATGCCTCGGGCGCCTTCACGTACGTGGTCAACGAGACGGATCCAGCCGTGCAGGCCTT